>NZ_WPCD01000079.1:0-14361 GCF_009741955.1 Halogeometricum sp. CBA1124
GCCCGGCCCGTAGACGAAGAGATTCGTCTGGTAGCGACGGGCGTCACGACGCCGTCGAGGCGGCGAACGTGACCGCCAGAACGAACGCGAACGCGTTCGCCCCGATCGACTGGGCGGCGTTGGCAGCCACCGGAATCATGAGGACGACGCTCGCGTTGTTGCTGATGACGCTCGTCAACAGCCCGGTCGCGAGATAGAACACCCACAGGACGCCGACCGCTGGCAAGAACGTCGCAGTCGAAGCCACAGCGTTGCCCAGCAGCGCTGCCGCCCCGGTCTGCTGCAGCGCAATGCCGAGAGGGATGACGCCGGCGAGCAGGAAGATCACGTTCCATTCGACGGACGAGTAGAGTTCTGTCGGCTTGAGCACGCCGGTGAAGACCATCGCCACGACGCCGGCAAGTGCCGAGACGACGATCGGGAGAATGTTCAACGCCGGCAGTGCGACCACGCCAGCAATGATTCCAACCGCGAACGGAATCTTCTCGCTCCGGTAGGTCACCTCGTCGAACTCGTGGGCGACGATGAAGTCCTCGTTCTCGACGAGACGGGTGAGGCTATCGGGCGGTGCCTGCACGAGGAGAGTGTCACCGACCCTGATACGGATGTCCTCGAATCGGTCTCGGACGACGTCGCCACGTGTTCGAAACGCGAGGACGTTCGCGTCGTAGCGCTGGCGGAACGTCGAACTCGTCAGCGTCTCCCCGACGAGGAACGATCCCGACGGGACGACGACCTCGACGAGGACTGGTTCCTCATCGTCCGGGTGAAGGTCGTCTTCGCTTTGGGGATTTCCCGACAGTGTGAGCCCTTCCGCATCCATGATGTACTCCAGTGTCTCTCGGTTCGTCCTGAGTCGGAGCGTATCGTTTTCGCGAATCTCTTTCCGAGCGAGCGGTTCGTCGAACCGCTCGCCGTAGCGAATCAGCTGTAACACGTCGATATCGAGGTCGTCCTCGCCGAGCGCCTCCCGGACGGTCTGGCCGATCAGTGGTGAGTTCGCCGGGACGACAACGTCCGCGAGGTACTCCTGGAGCGCGTACTCCTCGACGAGGTCCTCGTCAGCGGGAATCCGTTCGGGGAGCAGTCGGACGCCGACCGTCATGAGGTACACCGCGCCGACCGCAAAGACGATCACACCGAGTTTGGTGAACTCGAACATCCCGAAGGCTTGTAATCCGAGCTCGGGCGACTCGGCCCCGAGCTGGGCCGCGATGTCGCTCGCGAGGATGTTCGTCGAGGTCCCGATGAGCGTGAGCGTCCCCCGAGCATCGACGCGAACGACAGCGGCATCAGCAGCTTCGAGGGAGAGGTGTTCCCCTCGTGTGCGAGGTCGGCGATCACGGGCACAAGAATCGCGACGACCGGCGTGTTGTTGACGAACCCCGAGACCGGGCCAGTGACCCCGATCGTCGCGGCGAGTTGCTTTCGCCGATTCGTTCCCGCGAACGCAGCCATCTTCCGGCCAATCAGTTGGACGATGCCGGTTCGGTTGATTCCCGTGCTCAGGATGAGCATCGCCAGGACCGTGATCGTCGCTGGATTCGCGAATCCGGAGATTCCCTCCCGCGGGGAGATCTGTGTCCACGGCCCGAGCACCATCAACAGCACCATGATCAAAATGGCGGTGACGTCGATAGGGAACCATTCGGTCGCAAAGAGCACGAGTGCGAGGAGAATGAGGGCGAAGACGACGAGCATCTCGGCCGTTACGGGCGTGGAAGCCAAGCCCTGAACGACCAGCGTTGGTGAAAAGAACGCCATACCGAACGGAGGCGCTTTGGAGGGAAAAGAACTGGTTTCCCACGCGGGCACCTGCATCTCTTTCAGGTGTCCGTGTTCCCGGACACCGGAGACTACTGGGAGTGTGTGAGTGATGTTTCCTACTCGTCGTCCATCTTCCGTAGTGCCGAGACTTCTCGAATCACGTGCCGTTCGATTCGGGTGTCGGCCACAGCCTCAACCTGCAGGACGTACCCGTTCGCGTCGATTTGATCGCCCCCTTTGGGAACTCTGGCGGGGCGACTGAAGAAGAGAATGTGAGAGAAAGATAACGCTCAGAGAACGCGAGTGCACGCATCGATGACCACTTTGGAACCGAGCTGAAGAACCCGTCTTCGATTCGTTGAGCCGCCGTCTAGAGGTTCCGCAGAGAACCCTCAGCGGAGGATTCGTGTCACGAGGTCGACTATGAATATGTGCGTCTCCGCACGATTTCGTACTAATCGTGCGGGACAGTACTGTTCACCAACGGTCCGCCACAGTGAGGACAGTTGTTCGTGTTGGGGTCTTCGATGCCGTCTCCACAATCACGGCATACGTAGAGCGTTGCTTCTGAAACGGAGTCGTGTGTGCTTGTCATGTTCTGTTGATAATTACCGAACCGACACCAAGCATCGATCGAGGTCTGAGGCGTTCGTCGCCGTCACGCGGTATCCCGTGACGCGTGCCCCTCGACCAGTGCTGTGACTGACAGGCAGTTCCGGCAGCCGTAGATGTCGTCCTCGTTGTCCCCGAAGACGCGGGCAAACCGTGGCGTTACAAACGTATCACAATTGTTGCATTTTGGCATCGTTCAGTCGCTGGGGAGGACCTGGCAGGGACGATCTGTGGTCGTTATCGGCGCCGTTCACCTTCATCCGAGCTGATGTCGTTTCGTACCACGTGTAATCTCTCCGCCGGTGGGCGGACACCGGGACGAACGCTCTCCGACTGCATCAAGTGACGACATTTTAATAATTAAACAGTTATTGATTAACCGGGTGACGTAGACTTCGATGGCCTACCGCATTCACTCTACCACTCTCGTGGGCCTGTGCTCACCGAGTGTAACTCACATAATCAAAATATTCTCGGGTGTGAAAACCGCCCCAATTGAGGTACCCTGATAGATAGTTACGCGGTATGTCGATTCACAGTCTCGACGCGTGTCTCCAACTCGTCGCCGATCGGCACCGACGTCGGATAATCCACCACTTGCGCCACGAGGCTGACGGGACCTCGACGTTCGACGACCTCGTCGATCAGATACACGTTCGAGCCTCCGACTCCAAAAACGGTCCACCATTGGGTCGCGAAGAACTCGCCATCCAACTCCACCACGTCCATCTGCCGAAGTTATCAGCCCACGGCGTCGTCGAATTCGAACACGGGAGCGGAGTCGTCCGGTACCACCCCGACGAACAAGTCGAGACAGTGCTCGACTCGTTCACTGGAGACGTGTCGCTACCGAATCCCTGATCCGCGAACGGAGCTATTCTTTCGACTGGTGTGGTCCCGGTAGTTAGTAGAATCAGGGCTCACTATCGGCGCCGACGAGGACGAGGAGTGCGTAAGGACAACCCGTCCCACCGCATCACAGTTTCACCAGGTTTCAGCCGGGGTCTGATCGGCGACCCACTCACCTCACGCGAGACAGTTCCAATACGTCGGTCCGCGCTCTGCGCCTCGTGGATTCACGTGGACGCGTTGTAACTGATCGATAGTCTGGGTCGCGTTAGTCTGGCGGGTCCGTCTGGAGGCGCCAAGTGAAGATCGCCTTCAAAACCACGACCAGACTGTTCGTGTCTCCCTCTCCCCAGATGGCGGTCTCCGACCGCGGATCGGACGGACTCGTGTCCACGCCGTTGACGAGCGCACTCACGAGGGTCTTTCGCCCGTCGACCATCATGAGCCGCCCCGCCGACGTATCCGTCCAGACCCACAGCGACTCAAACATCGTCGCGCCGGGAATCTCGTCCTGAATGCGTTCCTGGACCTCCGTCGACACCCCGGCGAGCCTGATCGAAACACCCCGCTCTGCGGCCTCACCTAACCCCTCGATCAGGTCCTCGGTGAGCAGGTCTTCGACGGTCATGTAGACGATTTCATCCTCCGCGCTAGCAAAGAAATCCAGAACTCGTTCCGTGACCGCAGTCTGCCCGTTCACCGTCCAGACGCCGCGCTGCTCGGCCCGCTGTTCGATCGGTTCGAGTTCACTCAGCGCCGTCCGGAGGACTTCCGTGCGGTGCTGGAGCTCGTGTTCGAATGTCCGACTCGCGGTTTCGGCGGAGATTGCCCAGAACTGCTTGGGTGACGACTGGAGGATATCGACGAGCCCCCGGTCGTGCAACTCGTCGATCGCGTCGTATACTCGAGTGCGCGGCACCTCTGACACCTGGCTGATATCTCTGGCCGTCCCCGTGCCGAGGCTCGCAAGCGCCACGAACGTCCGTGCGGCGTAGGCACTCAACCCGAACCGTTCGAGTTGCTCGATTGCGACGGACTGTGGGTCCTCTATTGGATCGTTGTTCATCGATTTGGCGGCATTGGATCAGCACGTTCCGGCCACACGAAGTGGCCGGGGCGGCACGCAGCAGTAGCGTGGTTGGGACACAGTACTAGATTGCGCACCGATTCGGAGGTTGTACTCCACGCGGTAAATACTTTTGTGATTAAACGAGTGACTCTACTACTCGTTCGTATATTTGCATCTCTACGCGTCGAGACGCTCATTTTGCTGTTGTCACTACGATACTCACAAACTCTCCGAGAGCTATGGTTGGACCGCAGTTTCAGGTCATCAGATCGGTCCTGCCACGTATTTCCGGTCGGTGCCGTCATGAACTAAGTGACAATACCTATCCGTGGCGAGGGCGAATCGTCTATAGGACCACTAGGGAACCTCCCTGGGAGGTTGAGACACATGGATACGACTAATAGCTTGGAGGAAGCGATCCAAGTCCTCCAACAACTCGGCTTGAAGGAATACGAGGCGCGATGCTTCGTCGGCCTGTCCCGTCTCCACACGGGCACAGCGAAGCAGTTGAGTGAGATGACGGAGGTCCCCCGAACGCGGGTGTACGATGCGATTCGAGTGCTGGAAGCGCAAGGCCTGGTCGAGATCCAGCATTCGAGCCCGCAGCAGTTCCGAGCGGTTCCGCTCGACGAGGCGGCCGAGACGCTGCGCGACCAGTACGAAGACCGCGTCGAGCGACTCCACGATGCGCTGGACACGGTCGAAATCGTCGAGCAGGACGACGAGACTCCCGTCCAGCAGATATGGGCGATGTCCGGACGGGACGCGATCGAAAATCGGACGGACCAACTCATCGAGGAAGCATCCGCGGAGGTCGTTCTCGTCGTCGGCGACGAGTCGCTCTTGACGGAGGATCTCGTTGCCAGCCTCAACGAGGTCGGTGACGGAGTCGACCTTCTCATCGGCGCGTTGACGGAGTCGCTTCAAGACCAGATACAAACGGCCGTACCGGACGCCACGACGTTCATCTCCGGCTTGGAGTGGCTACACGGCGAGAACGTGACCGAAGACGAGACGGCCATCGGTCGACTCCTCCTGATCGACCGCTCGACGATTCTCGTGAGTTCACTCATGCCCGACACCAAGGAGGAACAAGCGATATTCGGCGAAGGATTCGGGAACGGTCTGGTCGTCATCGCCCGACGACTCATGGCACAGGGGTTGTTGACCGCCCGTGACCCCAAGCAGTAACCCTCCGGCGAGCGACTATTAGCGACTCCGTCGACGGATGCAACTGTCAGAGGGTTCTCGACCGCGTTCGTCGCAAACCCGGTCTTCGAGCGACAGAAGCGTGAGATACTCACCATTGTCGATCGTAACGCAACAATCGTTGTACACGAACGAGAGGCGTCCCCCTGTTCGAGGTGTTCCGTCGTCCCGCGGGTCGAATAACGAATCTAACGCAGTCGGATCGACGACATCCGCCAGCGGTCGGAGGGAACATGGTTTACGGCCCTCGACTGCGCTCACCGCGCGTACGACGGCCTCGCTGACCGATTCTTCCGGCCCGATTTCGTACTCCACAGTTCTGATTCGTGCTAGGCGATCAAAAACTCCGAAGTTTTTCACCCGGTTTATCAAAACAGGTCTCAGATGAACGGGCTGGATGCGCACGTTGGCACCGCTCGGGTCGGTGGAGTCGAATCCGATCTGGAGATACTGCAACTTTCCGCCGGCGGGCCAAGCTAGTGTCCTTTTCGAAGCAGACGTGTCGGATTCGTTGTGACGGCCGATAACACGGTGACGCTGTCGAAGACGGAGACCGGGGTCGAGTAGTAACGCTCTCAGTCTGGGGTAGCACGGCCTCTAACTGGCAACGCCTCCGGAAGTCACCGGAATTCGGCCATATGATTAGGTGTACGGCAGGAACGCCGTTCGGAGAGCGGTCCCAAGCAGTTCCCGTTCGCCGATTCGCCCGAAAACATGCACCACGGCCCCGCTAAACCCGGTGTAGTCCCAACTTCACAACTTCCGAGGATGGAATTGATGCGCGTCTTATTTCTTGAACTGTTGAGTCTGAATCAGTCGTTCGGTAGAAACAGTCGGCGTGGCGGGCAAATACACTCGTCTCTGGACGAAGATGCCCCGGGGACCCGCCGACGAACCGTCCCGCTGTGTTCGAAGGAAATCTCGTATTTTACTCTGGAATCTCGGCCCGCGCACGCGTTCGCGGCGCCTCGAGTCGTCGATCCTGCCAGAGGAGACTCACGCCGACCACGAAGACGACGAATATCAGGCCGATAGCTGCGAGATCCATCAGGGGCGAGGGATTCGCGACCAACAGACCCGTAACGTCGACCGAGAAGTGCCAGAGGACGAGTGGCCAGAGGCTCTCCAGTCGGAAGGCGACGGCCCCGAGGCCGATTCCCAACGGATGATCAGGATCATCTGGGGGAGCCACTCGGCGAGGGAGTTGCCGAGGACGACCTGTGAGACGTGCGAGAGGCCGAACACGACGGCCGGTAGAACGACGGCCAGAACGCGACCACGTGGTTCGAGTGCCCGGAGCAACACGCCGCGGTAGAGGAGTTCCTCCGAGACGGCTGCGCCGAGTGCGACGCCGACAACGACGACGAACAGAGCGGCCCACGCGGGAAGCGTCGTGCCCTCGACCAGCGATACGTCCGGGATGGCGAATCCGAACGCAACCGGGACGAACACCATCGCGGCGAACGGGAGCAGATAGATCAGCGCGCGGCGGTTGACGGGTGCCGTGAGGCGTATCTTCTCCCACCAACCGAGCCACGCGACGAGACCGACGACCAGGGCGACGAGTCTCTTCCCTCGATGGCACGGTCATCGGAGACGGCCTTGCCCCCCACGCTGGCCCTTGGATACACTCATTCAGTACAGCAGCGTCCCGAAGGTCGCTGTCAGTCGTCGCCACTGGTCACATCGCCACTATCGTCTCCCTCTCTCACGACGTCCTCGCTCCCGGCCGGGACGATATTGTTCTGCGCCTCGATCCGTTCTACCCACTCGGCGAACTCGTCGGATTCCATGATCTCGTATTCGCTGTCGAGCCCCAGGTAGACCGTATAGCACATCAACAAGAGAACGAACGCGAAGGGGAGGCCAGCCCCGATCGCGGCGGTCTGGAGCGCGCCGAGTCCGCCCCCGATCAACAGGACGGCTGCGACGGCACCTTCGGCGACAGCCCAGAAGACCCGCTGGGTGACTGGGACGTCGTATTTCCCGCCGGAGGTCAGGTGGTCGATCACCAGCGACCCGGAGTCCGACGAGGTGACGAAGAAGGTGATCACGAGCACGACCCCGATGACCGACAACAGCGCGGTCAGCGGATAAAACGAGAATAGCTCGAACATCGCAGTCGCGACGTTCTCGTTGACCGCCCCGACGAGGGTAGCACTCGTCTCCAGTTCGACGAACAGGGCCGACCCGCCGAACGTGGACATCCAGAAGAACGAAAACAGCGAGGGTAAAATGAGGACTGCGAGCACGAACTCGCGGACGGTCCGGCCCTTCGAGATACGGGCGATGAACATGCCGACGAACGGCGACCACGAGATCCACCACCCCCAGTAGAAGATAGTCCAGCCGCTCTGCCAGGTCGTGCCTCCGGCGGTCTGGGTCCAGAACGCCAGCTCGGGAAGGACGCCGACGTAGGTTCCGATACTGGAGACGAACCCTCTGAGGAGGTACAGCGTCGGCCCGACGGCGAGCATCAGCGCGAGGAACGCGAGCATAAGATACAGGTTCAACTCGCTGAGTCTGCGGACGCCGCCGTCGAGGCCCGCGGCGACCGACAGCGTCGCGATGGCGGTGATGCCCGCGATGAGCACGACCTGCACCCACGTTGCCTGGGGGATTGTCGTCGAGAGATACTGGCCTGAGAGGACCGTGAAGCCGGCGTTGACCTGCTGGACGCCGATTCCGAGCGACGTCGAGAGGCCGAACAGCGTCGCCATGACAGAGACGATGTCGATGAGATGCCCCGGCCACCCGTAGATTCGCTCGCCGAGCAACGGCCAGAAGATGGACCGAAAGGTCAGTGGAAGCCCGCGATTGAACGAGAAAAACGCCAGTCCGAGTCCGACGAGCGCGTATATCGCCCAGGGGTGGATGCCCCAGTGAAAGTAGGTCATCGCCATCCCCGCCGTGCCAGCGGCCCTGGTTCCGCTCTCCACGCCCGCGAAAAACGGCGGCACGGATCCGAAGTGTGAGATCGGCTCGGCGACGCTGAAGAACATCAGGCCGATTCCCATCCCAGCGCTGAACAACATCGCCATCCAGGAGAAGGTCGTGAACTCCCTATTAGCCTCGACGCCGCCGATGCGGATACTCCCGTACTTGCTCAGTGCGAAGTACAGAATGACGAGGATGAAGACGTTCACTGCGAGGATGTAGAACCACCCACCACCCGCAGAGATGATCGTCTGCCCGGTCCCGAAGACGTTCGCCGACCCCGACTTGAACGCCAGCGTGAGGCCGATGAACAGTGCGATCACCGCGCAGGCGATCGGGAACACCTGCGGGTGGACGTCGAACCCCCATCGTTCGACGTTCGTGTCGCCCGGCTTCCGCTCGGTGTCCGGGTGGAACAGTTCGACCTGGAGACCCTCGGACAGTTCGCTGGCCGTCTCCTCCTCAGTGCCGGATCCGCCCGTGGCCTCGTCAGTCTCGGACGACACTCGCCTCACCTCTTACGTGGCGCTGTGGTGTACTACCCTCTCCATCTCGAATCGACGGAACGGGTGTAAGCCTACTGTGAGTCCGATGTCGAGAGTCGGGCGCGGTTGAACCGCCTCCCCGCTTCGTGGTCGGAACTGAACGGGACCGCTCAGGCGTCGACATGTCCATTGTTAACACTCTGCACGTATATCGTTTCGTCTCCTCGGATGCTAAGGAAATCTGGTTTCCGGTACAGACGCGAACGGTATCAGGTACGGAACGCACGTCGCTCGGATCTGCAGTCGTGTGGTCGCCATCGGGCGGAGTCATACTTCCTGTCGTGTATTCGGGTAGTTCCGAACAGAGAGACTGTCGCAGAGACCGGCTCGAACAGTACGGGAGTGGGATAGGCATAACCGTCCAGAGACCCTCTTAGTAAGAAGTCACACATGGATATCTCTGAGATCCTCTCCTCAAAGTTCACGGAGTTCGACATCGGCACACCGCTCTCGAAGGTTGCCGGGGCATTCGAGAACCAAGAACTCGATGCCGTCGTCGTCACAGACGGCGACGAGTATCGCGGCATCGTTAGTCGCCGACAGCTGGCGTCCTCGTCGAATCAGCCGTCTGCGAAGGTCGGCTCACAAGTACAGCACGTCCCGACAGTCGACCGTACCGAGGACGTCCGTGAGGTCGCGCGGCTCATGATCGGTAGCGACGCAAAAACGCTCCCCGTGCTCCACGACGACCGTGTCGTCGGTGTGGTGACCGGCGACGCCGTCCTCGAGGCTGTCCGTCCGTTTCTCGACGCGGCGACTGTCGAGGACACCTACACAGGGAAGCTGATCAGCGCGACTCCTGAAACCACGATCGGGAAAGCGCTCAACATGCTTCGAGAAGCCGGAATCGCCCATCTCCCGGTCGTCGACGGGGACGCCCTCGCTGGAATGGTGAGCCTGTACGACGTTATCGAGTTCACGACGCGAGGTGGCAGTAAGAGTCAGGGCGGTTCGTCGAGTGACTTCGGTGGCCGCGGTGGCGGAGGGAAGAATCGTGGCGGGTTCGGCTCGCGTGAGGGCGACGCCGACCGAATGCTCGACCTTCCGGTACGGAACCTGATGTCCGATGCAGTCGTGACGGTAGAGCGGAGCGCACCGCTCGACGAGGTCGTCGAGACGATGTTCGAGCAGGAGATCTCCTCGCTCGTCGTCACGGCCGACGACACCAGTGAGCCGATCGGTATCATCACGAAGACGGACGTCATCGAGGCGCTCACCTGGGAGCGCGACGACCGGAACGCCGTGCAGGTGTTCGGGCTCGACCTGCTGGAGGGGATGGACTACGACGACGTCGCCGCGCTGATCGAAAGCATGGCCTCGAAGTACGGCGAGATGAGCGTGATCAAGGCCAGCATCGAAATTCAGGAGCACAAGGAACAGAGTCGAGGCGTGCCACTCGTGCTCGCACGGATTCGATTAGTAACTGATCGTGGCTACTTCACTGCAGACGGGGAGGGGTACGGTGCCTCTCACGCCCTCCGTCTCGCAGCGAACGCCGTCGAACGCCAACTCCTCAAGGGGAAGACCTACGGCCAGTCGAAAAAGCACCCCGACACAGACGAGCAGGAACAGCTCTACGGCTGGTGGCTCGGCGGGTGACCCCGGTGTCCACCCAACGATTCTCCGTTTGACGCAGAATCAGCGTCCGTGCCGCCGACTCGCTTCTCCACGTCGACGCTGTACTCCGAAAGGATATCGCGGTGACGCGCTATAGAGGGCTACGCTTCGACCGGTCGCTTCGAACGGCGCTCTGAAACCGGCCGTCGTGTTACCCTCCCGGACGGTCCAGTCATCATCACCCTTTATCAGGTCAACGACAGCGTAGTCAAGCCCGACAACGTCGGTTGCTTTCCGTGCCAGAGCGGTCACGTCCGGCGAGAGCGCGGCGGTTGGACACCACAACCTCGGAGGATGAAAATGATGCGTGCCTTTGATTCACGCTATGCCCAATTGAATCGTTCTAGTGCTGGCACTCGAAGGGGGCTATCCCGTAACGATCCACGAATAAGCCCTCATCGGCCTCCGTACATCACCTCTCACTGTGAGGTACTATCAAGATGGGAAACGAGTACGGAGCAACTGAACGCTCAGTCATTACGAAAAGTTATAACCACAGTTTATACAGAGACGAGCCCATCCCCGAGGGCGTGAGATAGGGTTCAGGTCGGGGAAATGGGTCTCCAGAACTCGCTGAAGCGCTACTTACGCTGGTTCGGTCCGGAACCGAGTGATTGAGACATCGGTGACGTCGTCGTAATCATCATCAGCTCCGACGAGGAGCATCCCGTCGACGTGTGCTGCGGTCCCGAGCGCGAAGGCATCGCCAAGCGCCGGAGAGTAGCGAAATTTGAAGTCGGCTGCTGACGCCCAGGTCTGTTCGGTGTCGACGCGACGGATTCCGCTTTCCTCGAGGACGTCGATGACAGCACCAGCGCGCTCCTCGCCGTCAATCGCACGGACGATATAGTGGACCTCAGCGAGGTTAATAGCCGAGATGTAGCCGTCTGCTGCGCCTTCAACGGCGTCGACGTACGTTTCGACGGTGTCGCTCCCTGGTTCGTTGCAGAAATAGGCGATGAGTGGTTCGGCGTCGAAGACGATCGTTTCGGGAATCTCAGCCCCGTCCGTCATGCGTCAGCCTCGTCGTCACCGGCGTAGCGCTGCCGCAACTCCTCTTCATTGGCTTTGTCCGCTGCACGTTCCTCTCGTAGGCGTTCGGTTGCCGAGCGCCCCCGCTCGTCGGTTTTCCCTTCCAGAACCCCACGCAGGTCTGTAACCGAGTGGATGGGGCGAACAACGATTTCACCCTCTTCGGTCCGAATGAACTTCACACGGCCGGGCGTGTCGATACCTAACTCCTCACGGAACTCTTTCGGGATGGTGGCTTGCCCGCGCGACGATACGGACACCACTTTTTTCAGACTCTGTCTTACTCATACTATTCTCTATCATTACTCTAGTTTAGTCATACAAAAGACTAGCGCTGGTTGGGTTGATTCGGGAATTAACTGGTGAATACGACAGGTCGCCTCTGGTGACGGCGAACAGTGTCTTGACGCTGTTGAAGAAACAGGCAGGGATTGGGTAGGCTCCCATCTGGTTTCACCGTCTGCCCGGTGGTGACCGGCAGGTCTCTCCTGACGCTCACAGTCTACCAAGACTATAGTAACCGTTAGAATTTTTTTGCTCGAAGACTGTTGTAAGAGATAGTGAATCATCTCGACGAGATCTCCGTCGAGGAACTGCAAGACGCTCTCGATAACGTGGACGGAAAGAAGCCGACACAACGGCTCTTAGCAGCCATCGCGTACAAGAACGGTGTAAATCAGACCGAACTAGCCGAGTGGTACGACGTTCAGCGACGGACCATCTACAGTTGGCTCAAGCGACTCGACACCGACGAGTCGCTTGAGCAAGCCGTTTCTGACGATAAACGAACTGGGAGGAAGCGAAAACTCTCAGAATCACAGCAAGAAGAATTCGAAGAAACCGTTCACGAACCACCCCACGAGTTCGGGATCGACGCGCCGGCGTGGACGCCGGCGCTCGTCCAAGAGTATCTCGAAGAAACGTACGGCGTCGAGTATTCAATCCCGAGTTGTCGGCGGTTGCTGAAAGAAGCGGGATTGAGTTATCAAAAACCACGCCGTTCAGCTGCCGAAGCCGACGAAGACGAGCAAGAAGCGTTCCACGACGAGCTCAAAAAAAGCGGCGGGAGATGGACGCCACCGTAGTCTGCATCGACCAAACCAAGAAATCCGTCCAAGTTGAGCCGCGTGCCGCGTGGTTTCCGCGCGGCACGCGGCCCTCGGTCGAACTGTCTGGCCAACGTGATTGGACGTGTCTGCTGGGCGCGATCACCGAGAACGGTGATCGCTTCTTCTCTCGATTTATCGAGTATGTCACGGCCGAACATGCGAAACATTTCATTTTAGCATTATGCAAAGAATACGAAGATGACTTGATCGTCGTGCTGGACGGAGCGCCGTATTTTCAGGCGTCGGTCGTCACGGGCCGCCAGGTCCGTGACGACCTCGTCTTCGTGACGTTACCCTCGTATTCACCGGAGTTGAATCCGGTCGAAAGGTGCTGGAGACAGCTGCAAAAGGCACTTAGCAACCGATTCTTTGACTCGCTCGACGAGCTAACAACAGCGATTGATACCGCTCTCGACAAACTCTCTGTTCCAGAAGTGAGTAATTACTTCTAGTGTCTACTATAGTTAGGGTCATAGAATAAACCGGCTATCAGGGCGGGAATCAGAGCGCTCTTTCTTCCTCAATTCGGCTAAATCAACGCATTAGATGCCCTCTATCCTTGGTGTAGTCTCAACTTCACAACCTCGGAGGATGGATCTGATGCGTGCCTGGACTTCGTCGATGCCGACCTCGTCGGCGATACGCTGTGCGACGCGCTCGTTGTCACCCGTCAGCATGACGATGTGTTCCACGCCGAGCGCACGAAGGTCGTCGATCATTCCGGCAGCGTCAGGGCGAACGGTGTCGGTGAAGGCGAGCCATCCCAGTACAGTGACGTTGCCGTCATGCTCTCTGGCGACAAGGACGCTCGTTTTCCCCTCTGACTCTAAGGTTTTGAGCCGGCTGAGGCCAGGTTCGAGCCCCTCGACTGATTTGTCTCCGAGAACTGTCTGGAAGTAACTCCGGTTCCCGATATGGATGGTTCCATCGTCGACGTCAGCTCGAACACCCTTTCCGGCGACCGACTGAAACCGTGCGGCGTCGGGTGTGTCGAGTGATCGTTCGTCTGCGGCCGCCACGGTCGCACGAGCAAGGTGGTGCTCCGAGCGGGCCTGTACTGCGGCCGCGAACGAGAGGAGTGAGTCCTCGGTTAGTGGCTCGTCCGCCGTCCCGTCGTGGACGAACACGTCGGTCAGCTGCGTATCGCCCCGCGTGAGCGTTCCCGTCTTGTCGAATGCGACCGCATCGATACGTGCCGCGGTCTCGACGTGTTCGCCGCCTTTGAAGAGGACGCCCTGCCTGCCGCCAGAGGCGATTGCTGAGAGGACCGCCGCGGGCGTCGAGATGATGACCGCACACGGCGAGGCGGCGACCATCAGGGTCATCGCGCGGTAGAACGTACTCGTGAACTCACTTCCGACCGCGAGCGGAATTCCGATAGCCGCGATTGTGAGCGCGAACACGCCGAGGACGTATGGCTGTTCAAGGCGGTCGATGAGCCGCTGTGTCAGGGCCTTCTCGCTCTGGGCCTCTTCGACCATGGTGATGAGGCGACTGATCGCTGATTCGTGGGCCTGCCGAGTGACCTCGATTTCGAGGCTCCCACTCTCGTTGATCGTTCCGCCGAACACGTCGTCGCCAGGTTCCTTCGGGACGGGGACTGGACTCGCCGGTG
>NZ_WPCD01000067.1:0-15753 GCF_009741955.1 Halogeometricum sp. CBA1124
CGTCGAATCGGACTGTCCGGGCGCGTCGTCACCCTCGTCGCCGACTGCGGGTCGTCGCGGGCGGGGTTCGACGCGGTCGGAGAGCGCGGCCTCCCGTCCGAGGACGTCGCCGGCCGGGCCGTCGAGGCGTTCCGGTCGTGGCGGGCGACGGGCGCGCCGGTGGACGAACACCTCGGCGACCAACTGCTCCTGTGGGTCGCCCTCGCCGGCGGCGAACTCCGACTCCCACGCGTCACCGACCACGTGCGGACGAACGCCGAGACGATACGGGCGTTCGGCTACGGGCTCCGAGTCGGCGGCGGCGAGGAGAGCCGAACCGGCGAAGAGACGGGAACCGACGAGGAGGACGGTACCGGCGGCGTGGTGGCGACCGCGCCGTCGCCCGAGTGACCCGCCGGCCGCCGCCTCAGAACCGACCGATGTCCGTCTGCTCCTCGGGCGGGACGAACGGGCCGACGGAGACGGTGTAGCGCGTGACGGTGGCGACGCGGAAGATGTGGGCGACGAGAATCGCCATCGGCGCGAAGACGACGACGAACGCGGCGCTGACGACCCACGGCAGGAGCGTGGCGGGGACGGCCACCGACGGCTGACTGGTGTAGAGGAGCACCGTCACGACGGCCGCGGCGAGGGCGAGCAGACCCGAGTAGATGAGCCGCTTCGACAGGAGCGCGAGGTCCTGCTGGAGCGTCATCGTCTTGAGGAACTGTCGAGTGATGGCGACGGCACGGAGCAGGTCGTACAGGTCGTCGAGCGCGGCTTCGGCCTCGACGGAGAGGTCGTCGCCGAACTCCTCTCTGAGGTGGCGCGTCGCGGTCATCTGCACGGCGTACTCCGAGGAGAGCGTCCGAGAGAGGACGTCCATCGTCGTGTTCTCGTCGTCGGCGTCGCCGAACTGCTCGGCGTACGTCTGCAACTCCTCGGCGTACGACCGCACGCGCCGTCGGAGGGGTCGCCGACTTCGACCACCTCGACTTCGAGCGCGGAGGCCCGGTCCCGCACCGCCTCGGATATCTCCACGAGGAACGTGCCCGGGTCGTTCGAGACGGTGGTGACGTCGAGGACCGCCGCGGCGTCGCGCCGGAAGTCCAGCGTCGCGTCGAGGCGGTCGTTCAGGTCGTTCGGCGCACCGAAGATGCGCGAGAGGATGAGCTGGTTGATGGAGAGCATGACGGTGATGATGGTGGCGAGGCCCGAGAGGACGCCGCTTCCGAGGAGCGTCGGGATGTAACTGCCCTCGCCGATGCGGAGCACCTCCGAGAGCGTCAGCCACAGCGACCCGGCGAAGACGACGGCGAGGAGGACCGCCGCGACGGCCAGTCGGTCGCCATTGACGAGCCACCACTCTCTGAGGGTTCGGGCGAACGAAACGTCGCGAGAACCGCTCATCGGGCGTCAGCGGCGGCTGAGGAACCGGAGGAGGACCTGCGCGACCGTACCGAGTTTGGTCGACCGGCTCGAGACGAGGGCGACGCCGACGAGGAGGAGCGCCCGCTTCGGCTTCTTCCGGAGGAGCGCGAACACGGCCTGCAAGAGCGGTATCGCCACGCTCAGCGTTCGCATCTCGTTCCCGCTCAGCGCGCTCTTGAGTCGGTCTGTCTTCATACAGGTAGTCGACGCGGCGCACCATTAACGTTTGAGGCCACCCCTCGGAAAGGCGGAGAGAACGGAGAGTCGACCGGTCAGTTCGTGGACGAGTAGTAGTACTCGCCCTCGCGCTTCTGCTTGCTGTCGAGTTGCGACCCGGGCTTGTTGATGCGGGGTCGCTGCGTGCGCTCGTCGCGGCGGAACGTGATGTCGAGGTCCGAGAGGAAGTCGTTCATCCCCGCGCGCATCTCCTGCGGCGTCCCGGCGTGCCCGTGGACGGAGGACTCGCCGTCGAACACCATCAGGCGGTCCGCCAGCAGGTCGATCATGTAGATGTCGTGGTCGATGACCATCACCGTCGCGTCGTGGTTCTCGGCGTACCGGCGGATGGCCGTCGTCGCCTGCACGCGTTGCTCGACGTCGAGGTGGGCGGAGGGTTCGTCCAGCACGTACAGGTCGGCGTCCTCCGAGAGGGTCGCCGCGATGGCGACGCGCTGTCGTTCGCCGCCCGACAGGTCGTCGAGGTTGCGCTCCATGATGCGGCCGAGTTGGAGCGGGTTGGCGACTTCGGTCTTCCAGTAGGAGGTGCCGAAATCGTCCGTGATGGACGAGAGGAACGCGTCCACCCGCATCGGCTGGTCTATCTCGATGTACTGCGGCTTGTACGCGATGTCGAGGCGGAAGTCGAGTTCGCCCACGTCGGGGTCGAGCGACCCGGCGAACATCTTCGCCAGCGTGGACTTCCCGATGCCGTTCGGGCCGACGATGCCCAGCACCTCGGAGTGGTAGATGGTGCCGGGTTCGACTTCGAGCGAGAACTCGCCCTCGCCGTAGGACTTCTCCAGTGCGGGGTAGTCCACGAGGGGGTCGCTCTTGGCCGTCTCCCGCGGCGCGTGTTCGTGGAACGTTATCTCGTCGGGGCGAATCCGCATGTTCTCGTTCGAGAGGTAGCCCTTGAGATACTCGTTGATGCCGTTGCGGACGGACTTGGGGTCCGTGACGACACCGTACGCGCCGGGTTCACCGTAGGCGATGTGGAGCGTGTCGGCGAGGAGGTCGAGGATGGCCAGGTCGTGTTCGACGGCGAGAACGGCCCTGTCCTCCTCCTCCGCGAGTTCGCGGATGAGACGCGCGGCCGTGACGCGTTGGCCGATGTCGAGGTACGGCGTAATCTCGTCGAGGAAGTAGAAGTCCCGGTCGCGCGCCATCGTCGCCGCCAGAGCGACGCGCTGGAGTTCGCCGCCCGAGAGGGTGTCGAGCGGTTGGTCGACGACGGGCGCGATGCCGAGTCGCTCGACGTACTCGTCGAGTTTGCCGCGTTCGTCCGTCGCCTCCAGCAGTTCGCTCGTGACGCCGTCGAACTGCTTGGGAATCTGGTCGACGTACTGCGGTTTGCGCGCGATGGAGACCTTCTCCTCGCGGACGCGTTCGATGTAGTTCTGCAACTCCGTCCCGCGGTACCGTTCGAGGACGGCCTCCCACGTCGCCTCCTCGCCGTAGTCGCCGAGGTTGGGAACCATCTCGCCCGCGAGGGCGCGGACGGCCGTCGTCTTCCCGATGCCGTTCGGGCCGAGGATGCCCGTCACCGAACCCGGTTCGGGGACCGGCAGGCCGTAGAGGGCGAACGCGTTCTCGCCGTAGCGGTGGACCGGGTCCTCCTGCAGTTCCGTGGGGAGGTTGATTATCTCGATGGCGTCGAACGGACACTTCTCGACGCAGATGCCGCACGTCTCGCCGAGGCAGACCTCCTCGGAGATGCGAATCTGGTCCGGGCCGCCGTCGTACGGTTCGTCCTCCTCGTAGTAGTCGCCGCGCGTGACGATGCACTCCTTGCCCGTCCGGTTCGGGGGGCAGTAGTTGGCGCACTCGTAACTGCAGCGGTCCGGTTGACACCGGTCGAGGTCGACGACCGCGATGCTGTCGTCCGCCATGAATTACAGGGAGACGCCCGACGTGAGCATGATGCCGTACGAGATGTACCACAGCGTGAACGTCATGAAGACGACGTAGAGGTAGTCCTTCGCGCCGAAGTCGCCCACGTCCACGCCGACGACGCGCAGGAGGGGGAACTGCGCGAGGACGAACGCGCCGAGGACGGCCAGCGTCTGCTGATTCGTCGCCGCCTCGGCCACGGGTGTCGCCCCTAAGCCGACCAACGCGCCCGACCCGAACGCGGCACCGATGCCGGCGAGACAGGCGAGTGTGGTGACCGTGACCCCCCGCATGTGACCGGAGAGGCCCGTCTGCGTTTCCGTTGCCATGGGTACGACTCCGATACCCGGCATCAAAAGGCGTTCGTTCCCGCACGCGCCGAACGGGGGGCGCTTTCGGTGACGACTACTGTCTCTCAGAGGACACGTTCGCGCCGTCATCCACGAAGGTTTATGGCGTTTCGACGTTTCGATTCGTAACGATGGCTGAGGCAGAACAGGAGAGTCTCGACGACCTCCCTCCGAGTGCGAAGTTAGTTTTCAAAGTGCTCGAATACAACGGACCCCTGACGCAGAAGGGAATCGTCCAGGAGTCGATGCTGTCGGCTCGGACGGTCCGGTACGCACTCGAACGACTCGAGGGAATCGGCGTCGTCGACGAAGACGTCTACTTCGCAGACGCGCGACAGAACCTCTACCAACTCACCGACGCGGCTCCGAAACGTCCTTCGGAGAGCGACGCGGACGAGGCAGAGGCCTGCTGCGCCGAATAATCCCGACTGGCACGGGTGCGACGGCATCGGCTCACGACCACGCTGACGGCGACAACTTCTCTCTTTCGGCGAGGCAGGAAAACGCGAGCGAAGCGAGCGGGAAACTGCCTCGTGGCGAACGGGCGAAGCCCGTGAGCGGTGGGTTGCTGAAACCGGAAAACGCGAGCGAAGCGAGCGGGAAACTGCCTCGTGGCGAACGGGTGAAGCCCGTGAGCAGTGGGTTGCTGAAACCGGAAAACGCGAGCGAAGCGAGCGGGAAACTGCCTCGTGGCGAACGGGCAAAGCCCGTGAGCGGTGGGTTGCTGAAACCGGAAAACGCGAGCGAAGCGAGCGGTGACGAAGACGGCAACGACGAGAAGACGAGGAGTCCGCAGTCGGCGCGTTACGCCGGGTGGACGGTGATGCGCTGCTTGCGGTCGATGGCCTGTTCGAGTTCGTCGGCGATGGCGCTGCCGCGCGACACCTGGATGTCGCCGCCGCGGCCGACGGTGGCGGTGAACAGGTAGTCGCCGTCGGCGCGCACCTCCACCGTCTCGCCGACGTGTTCGTCCATCCGGACGACGACGTGCCGGGAGGTGACCTCGGGCGTGACGACTTCGCCCTCGTCGGCCGACGACTGGGACCCCGACCCCGACCCCGACCCCGACTGGGCCGGGTTCTCGTCGTGGGTCCGCACGTCGATGTCGATGCCGAGACGGTCCTCGACGTCCGAGATGCGGCCGCCGCCCTTCCCGATGACGTAGGAGATGTCGTCCTCGTCGACGTACACCGTCGCCTTGTCCTGCCCCTGCAGTTCGACCTCGACGTGGCCGCGGGCGATGGAGCGAATCTCGCGCTCTATCTCCTGTCGCGCGAGGCGACTCACGCCCGTCTCGTCGCGGCCCTCCGCCTCCTCGCCGAGGGGGACGGTGACGACCTGTCGGTTGAACGTGTAAATCTCGTAGGCGGGCGTGTTCGTCTCGAAGTCCGTCACCTGGATGACCGGGCGGGCGAGGTCCTCCGCCGTGAGTCCCTCGGGCACCTTCACCTGCGTCTGCACGTCGTAGACGGTGTCGACGCGGCCGTCTTCGATGTAGACGACGGTGTCGACCACCTGCGGAATCATGCCGAGTTCGACGCGGCCGACCAGTCGCTGGAGGGCGTCGATGGCGCGCGTCGCGTGGACGACGCCGACCATACCGACGCCGGCGAGGCGCATGTCCGCGAACACCTCGAAGTCGTCCGTCTTCCGCACCTCGTCGTAGATGGTGTAGTCGGGGCGAACGAGGAGCAGCGAGTCGGCCGTCTTCGACATCTGCCCGTCGAGGGCGGTGTACTGCGTGATTTCGGGACCGACCTGCAGGTCGCGCGGTTTCTCCATCGTCTTCACCGCGTAGTCGCTGTCGTTGAGGAACTCCGCGACGGCCTGCGCGAACGTGGACTTCCCCGCGCCGGGCGACCCCGAGATGAGGACGCCGCGCTGACGTTCGGCGAGTCGCTCGCGGAGTTCGTCCGCGAACTCGTACTCGTCGAGGTCGGTCTTGACGATGGGCCTGACGGCGGTTATCTCGATGCCGTCGGCGAACGGCGGGCGGGCGATGGCGATGCGGTAGTCGCGGAACTGGACGATGTTCATGCCCGGTTCGGACAGTTCGACGAAGCCGTCGGGGGAGCGCGCGCGGAGTTCTCGATGTCGTCGGCCCACGCCTTCATCGTCTCCTCGTCGGACACCTCCTCGTCGATGGTCTGGTAGTGCATCTCGCCGATTGCGCCGCGTTTGGCCTTCGGCTTCGTCCCCGTCTTGAGGTGGACCGACATCGTCTGGTCGTCGAAGAACTCCTCGATGACGAGATCGCCGGACCCGCGGGTTCGCGCCTCGACGAACTCCACGTCGATGCCCTTCGCCCGCGCGACTTCGGCCTGCACCTGGTCGCTCGTCAGGAGCGTCGCCCCCTGTTCCTCCGCCACGTCGCGGATGACGGCGTCGATGTCGCCCTCGTGTGCGCCCGTGGCCTCGCTCGGTTTCGTGCGACGACCGACGTACTTGACGGTCACGACGCCGTCGTCGGCGAGTTCGGCGAGGCGTTGGAGTTCCGAGAGGCCCTCCCAGCCGGTGTCGTACCCCTGATTCGCCTGCGATTCGAGTTCGCCGACGACGGCTTCGGGGACGCAGATAGTCGTCACCTCGTCGTCCGACTCGACTCGCTCGGACACGCGACCGTCGATGACCGCGCTCGTGTCCGGCACTATCTTCATACGCGGCGGTTCGAGCGGAACACGGATAAGGGTATAGATGGTCGAACGGCGACGGTTCGCGGGCGCGCCGTCACGCGGTCAGTCGTCCGCCGTCGCGGCGACGCCGGCCGGTCGGCCGTCGGCGTCCTCGACGAGTTCGAACGACCCGACGAGTCGCTCTAACTCCGTGGCTCGCTGGGAGAGCGATCGGGTGCGGTCGGCGATGTCGTCCACCGACTCCGCCTGCTGGGTCGCCGCCTCCTCGGCGGAGTCGGTGCGCGCGGCCGTCTCCTCGGAGATGTTCGCCACCTCGTCCACGCGGGCGGCCACGTCCTGCGAGGACGTCGCCTGCTGGTCCGTCGCGTCGCTCACCTCGCGGACGCTCGCGTTCACGTCCTCGACGGCCGCGACGATGGCCTCGAACTCCTCGATGGCCGTCTCCACCGTCTCGACGCTGGCGGCCACCTGCCGGTTCGTCTCGCGGACGGTTTCGAGCGTCTCCGCCGACCGCTCGGTCACGTCCGCGATGAGCGCAGACACCTCGTCGGCGGACTCGCGCGTCTCCTCGGCGAGCGCTTTCACCTCCTCGGCGACGACGCCGAAGCCGTCGCCCGCCTCGCCGGCGTGCGCGGCCTCGATGGCCGCGTTGATGGCGAGCAGGTCCGTCTGCGAGCCGACGTCGTCGATGAACTCGGCTATCTCGTCTATCTCCTCGATTCGCTCGCCGAGGGCGACGACGGCCGACGCCGTCTCGTCGATGCGCGACTCGACGGCGTCGAGTTCGCTCATCGCCTCGGTGGCGATGTCGCGGCCGTCGCGACCGCGTTCCGCCGCCGTGTCGACCGTCTCGGCCACGTTCTCGGCCGAGGCGGCTATCTCCTCGACGGTCGCCGAGAGCGTCGAGAGTTCGTCGGCGACGGTCTGGAGGTGTTCGGTCTGCCGGTCCGCGCCGTCGGATATCTCCGTGACGGCCGACGCCACCGCACCGCTGGCCTCGTTCGCGCGTTCGATGCTGGTCTGGGCCTCGTCGCTCATCGCGGCGACGTCGGCCGCGAACGACTGGACCTCCGCGATGGTGTCGGACAGTTCGCGGACGAACTCGTTGTACGACCGGGCCACCTCGACGTACCGGTCGTTCTCCTCGCCGACGTCGTCGACGGGCACGAGGGCCGTGAGGTCGCCCGCCGCCGCGCGTTCCGTCGCCTCGCCGAAGGCGTCGACGAGTCGCTGGAGGTTGCGCGTGTGCGAGGCGAGTCCGCCGCCATGCGGTCGAGTGCGTCGCCGAACGCGCCGGGGAGCGACTCCTCGAGGACGGGGTCGTCGAACTCCCGGTCCGCGAGCGCCGTCGCCTGCGCCGAGACGGTTTCGAGGTGCGCGTGCATGTCGTCGAAGTCGGCGGCGAGGCGGGCGATTTCGTCGTCTCCGGCGACTGACGGCGGCGGCGTCGAGAGGTCACCGTCGGCGACGGCGGCGGCCGACGCCGAGAGGCGGGTGATGGGCTGGACCACGTCGCGGCGGACGACGAGGACGGTGTTTCCGAACGCGACGAGGGCGGCGGCGAACAGGGCCGCCGACAGCGCCGTCTGCGTCGAACCGGAGACGAACGCCGGGAGCGCTACCTGCGCGACCGAGATGCCGAACTGGATGGCGACGGCGGTCAGGACCTTTCGGGAGACGGACCGGGAGACGCCCAGCACGTCCATCGTCCCCCACAGGAGCCGTTCGTACGCGTCGAGTGGACTCATACCCGGGTGTCTACCCGGAGATATTCATAACGTGGCTCAGATTCTCAGTTGATGATAACTATCCGGTTCCGGCCGTTCTGCGCCGGTGACAGCGGAGTGTCCAGTTCTGAGTTTCGATATCGGCCCGCGCGAACGGGGGAGTAGAGGCGGACTGAGACGGGGAGACGTCCGTTCGCAGAGAAAATTGTTCATTTTGGCCAATTTATTTTTGTGAACTTGCCGGGGAGAATTAGAAGTCATGTTCTTCCACGAACAGGGACTGCAGTACGACGTCGAAGTCGAGGACCCCGACCCGCAGTTCGCGAAGATGCTCCAACAGGCCATCGGCGGGGCCGAAGGAGAGATGCGCGTCGCCCTCCAGTACATGTTCCAGTCGTTCGCCGTGCCGAGCGAGATGTCGGAGTACAAGACGCTCCTGATGGAGACGGCGATGGAGGAGATGGGCCACATCGAGATGCTGGCGACGGCGGTGGCCAAGAACCTCGAAGGCGCCTCCCACTCCCGGCGCGAGGCCGCGCGCGACGACGACATCATCGACGAGATGATGCGAAGCGGACAGCCCCGCCAGGCGCTCTCGGCGGGCCTGCACGCCATGCCCGTCGACTCGAACGGCGTGCCGTTCACCGGGAACTACGTGGTGGCCAGCGGGAACCTCGCCGCGGACATGTACGCCAACGTCATGGCCGAGTCCACCGGGCGGACGCTGGCGACGCGCCTCTACGAGTTCACCGACGACCCCGGCATGAAGGACATGCTGGAGTACCTCATCGCCCGCGACACGATGCACCAGAACCAGTGGCACTCGGTGCTGGACTCCTTCGACGACCACCTCCCGGTGCCCGCGAGTTTCCCGCAGGAGAAGGAGAATCAGGACTACAACTACACGTTCATGTCCACGACGCGCGAGGAGCGCGAGAACCCCGAACAGCCGTGGACGACCGGTCCCTCGGCGGACGGGAAGTCGGAGTACTCCTACACCGCCGAGCAACCCGACGGCGGCGCGCCCGACGTCGAGGACGTCATCGACGAGATGTACAACGACGTGAACTGAGACCGCCGTCCGTACGCGCCGGGGGAGCCTCCCGACCGCACGCCGTCGCGTCGCCGCGCCGTCGTCGCGTCGCCGCGGCGTCCCCTTGTTCCGCGCGGGAGAGACTTATGCCGTCCGCGACTGTCGTGCGAGTATGCAGGAGTTGACCGACCTCACCCGCGAACTCGTCTCCGTCCCGAGCCACGAGGACGAGACGGCCTGCGGGGACGCCATCGAACGGTGGCTTCGCGAGGAGACGGACGCGGACGTGACGCGCGACGACCACGGCAACGTCGTCGCCCGGAAGGGCGAGGGAACGTCGCTGGCACTCGTCGGCCACCACGACGTGGTGCCGCCGGACGAGTCGCAGGAGGACGCGGGGGAGTACGTCGTCGAGGAACGCGACGGCCGCCTGTACGGCCGCGGGACGGCGGACATGAAAGGCGCCGTCGCGGCGTCGATGCTCGCCTTCCGCGACGCCGACCCGGCGGGCGAACTCGTCTTCGTCTCGTTCGTCGGCGAGGAGACGGGCGGGGAGGGCGCCCGCGGCGCGATCGAGGACGGGTTCGTCCCAGACTACGCCATCGTCGGCGAGGGGTCGACGAACTACTCCGGCGACGACGTGACCGACGTGGTGGTGGCCCACAAGGGCCGCCGCGCCTCCACCGTCGTCGCCCGCGGGTCGGCGTCGCACGCGAGCGAACCCGAGGCCGGCGTGAACGCGGTGTACCGCGCCTGCGACGCCGTCGACGTGATTCGCGACCTCGACGTGCCGACGGCCGACGTGTTCGGCGAGCGACTGTCCGGGAGCGTCGTCGTCACGGAGATAGACGGCGGGTCGGCGTGGAACGTCGTCCCCGAGCTCTGCGAGGTGACGGTGGACGAACGGACCGTTCCCGGCGAGTACGCCGACCTGTCCCGGGTCGAATCGGTCGAGGGCGTCGAGTGGGTGCTCGAACAGGATCTGCCGCCGATGGCGTGCGACGACGAGGCGTTCGCCGAGACGGTGCTGGACGCGGCGACGGCGGCGCAGGAGAACCCCCCGGAACTGGTGACGAAACCGCACGCGACGGACGCCGGGTGGCTGGCGGGCGCGGGGACGACGTGCGTCATCTGCGGCGCCTCCGAACCCGGCGAGGCGCACACGAAGGACGAGAGCGTCTCGCTGGCCGTTCTGGAGCGGTGTTACGAGGTCTATCTGGGCGCGGCCGAATCGTGGCCGGACGCCTGACGCCGGACGGTGACGCACTCGGCGGGCGGAGCGGTGGACCCCCGAATTTTTTCTCGGACGCCGGGCTACCACGAGGTGACGATGCCCTCCCATCCCGCCTCCGACGACGTCCGAGACGCCGTCGTCGGGTCCGTCGAGAAACTCCGAACGCTGACGCCCGTTCTCGTCGCCCTCGCGACGCTTTTCGTCGCCGTGATGCAGGTGGTCAACGGACTGCCGGCCGACCAGATAGCCGAGACGCTCGTCGTCGGGTGGTTGCTGTCGACGCCCGTCGCCGCCCTCCTCCTGTGGCTGACGCCGTCGTTCCTCCCCGTCGTCGGCGACGAGGAGCGCGAACCCGAGAATCCGCTCGCCCGCCTCAAGGCCCGCTACGCCGACGGCGAGATAGACGCCGCGGAGTTCGAACGGCGGGTCGAGGCGATGCTCGCCGCCGACGCGGCGGTGCGTGACGGCGACGGCTCGCTTCGGGACGGGGGCGGTTCGCTTCGAGACGGCGACGCCGCGGCGCGGGCCGGGTCGGACGTGAGCGGCGCGTCCCCCGCGACGGCCGTCGAACGCGACTGACGGGGGCAGTCGGGCGCGTGACGAACCGGTCCACCCGTCCGGATACACATGGTTGATTACGCAGGACGTGTTTCGATTCGATATGGCAACTGAAGCCGCAGGCTCCGACTCGGAGTCGGCACCGGACGCTACACGGACCTCCTCCAGACGTACAAGCGCGTGGCGAACGTCCGCAACGCGGGCGGACTGCTGTCGTGGGACCAGCAGGTGATGATGCCCGAGGGCGGCAACCCGGCCCGGTCCCAGCAACTGTCGACGCTGTCGTCGCTGTCGCACGAACTGCTCACCGACGACGAGGTGGGCGAGCAGTTGGACGAACTCGAAGACGCCGACCTGACCGACGAGCAGGCGGCCGTCGTCCGCGAGATTCGCCGCGAGTACGACCGCGCGGTGAGCGTCCCCTCCGAACTGGTCGAGGAGATTTCGACCACCTCCTCGGAGGCGCTCCCGGCGTGGGAGGAGGCGAAGGCCGAGGACGACTTCTCGACGTTCGCGCCGTACCTCGAGAAGCACGTCGAACTCAAGCGCGAGTACGCCGAGCACATCGACCCCGACAAGGACCCCTACGAGGTGCTGTTCGAGGACTTCGAGCCGTGTCTCCCCCTCGAACAGGCCGAGGAGATTCTCGACGAACTCCGCGACACCCTCGTGCCGATGATCGAGCAGATTCGCGAGGAGGGCGACGACATCGCCACCGACGCGTTCACCCGCGAGGGCGACTACCCCGAGGGCGACCAGGAGGAACTCTGCCGCGACGTGCTCTCGACGCTGGGCTACCCGTGGGAGCGCGGCCGCATGGACACGTCGTCGCACCCGTTCTCCTCGGGGACGATGTTCGACGCCCGCGTGACGACGCGCTTCGACGAGACGGACCCCCTCGGCTCGCTGTTCTCGACGGTCCACGAGTTCGGCCACGCGACGTACAACCTCGGCCTGCCGGACGAGCACTACGCGACGCCGCTGGGCGAGGACCGCAACCTCTCGGTCCACGAGTCGCAGTCTCGCCTCTGGGAGAACCACGTCGGCCGGTCGGAGGCGTTCTGGACGTCCTGCTCCCCAGTTTCAAGGAGCACTTCCCGAGGCCGAGGACGTGACGCTGCAGGAGGCGTACGAGGCGGCCAACCAGGTGTACGACGACAACCTCATCCGCGTCGAGGCGGACGAGTTGACCTACCACCTGCACATCATCGTCCGCTTCGAGATAGAGCGCGCACTCATCGCCGGCGACATCGACGTCGAGGAGGTGCCCGAGGTGTGGAACGACAAGTACGAGGAGTACCTCGGCGTCCGCCCCGAGTCCGACTCCGAGGGCTGTCTGCAGGACATCCACTGGAGTCACGGCAACTTCGGCTACTTCCCGACGTACTCGCTCGGGTCCGTGATGGCCGCGCAGTTGTACGCGGCCGCCGAGGACGACATCGACGACCTGGAGGACCACATCGCCGAGGGCGACTTCGAACCCCTCCACGAGTGGCTGACCGAGAACGTCCACCGGCACGGACGCCGCTACGAGACGAACGAACTCGTCGTGCAGGCGACCGGCGAGGACTTCACCGCCGACGCGTTCACCGACTACGTGACCGAGAAGTACGGCGACCTGTACGACATCGACGCGTAACCCCTACTCGGCACTCCCTCCGTCGACTCCTTTCTCGCGGACTGCCGGCTGACGGAGATTGATACGCTCGCGGCGAGACCGACGAGGCATGTCCACGAGCGACACGTACGACGCCCTCCTCGACCGCTACCGACGCGTCTCCACGTCCGCCACGCCGACGGCGTGCTGATGTGGGACCAGCAGACCGTGATGCCCGAAGGCGGGACGCCCGCCCGCGCCGAACAGCGGTCGACGCTCTCCTCGGTCGAACACGACCTGTTGACCGCCGACGAACTCGGCCGACTGCTGGCCGAGGTGGACGAGGAGTCGCTGGCGGCCGACGAACGGGCCGCGGTGCGAGAGATTCGCCGACAGCACGAACGCGCCGTCCGCGTGCCGGACGAACTCGTCGCCGAGATATCGCGCGTCGAGTCCGGGGCGCACGAGACGTGGGTGGACGCGAAGGCCGACGACGACTTCGACGCCCTCGCGCCCACCCTCGAACGCATCGTCGACCTCTACCGCGAACGCGCGGCGCACCTCGACCCGGACGCCCACCCGTTCGAGGCCATCTACGGGGACTCCGAACCGCACCTGCCCCTCTCGACGGTCGAGGAGATATTCGCGGACCTGAAGGAGACCATCGTCCCCCTCGTCGACGAGATTCGCGCGGCGGACGAACTGCCGACGCCGTTCGACGGCGCGTACGACGAGGACGCGCAGTACGCCCTCTCGGAGGACGTGCTGGACCGCCTCGGCTACGACTGGGCGCGAGGGCGACTCGACACGTCGGCGCACCCGTTCACGTTCGGGACGCAGTTCGACTGCCGCGTGACGACGCGCTTCGACGAGTCCGACCCCCTCGCGGGCCTCACCTCGACGATGCACGAGTTCGGCCACGCGACGTACAACCTCGGCCTGCCGCAGGACCGCTACGCCACGCCGTTGGGCGAGTCCGGCAGTCACGGCGTCCACGAGTCCCAGTCGCGGTTCTTCGAGAACCACGTCGGCCGGACGCGCCCGTTCTGGGAGGGGTTCGTCGGCGTCGTGAACGACCGACTCGGCTCGGACGCGAGCGCAGAGGCGGCGTACGCCGCGGTCAACCGGGTGAAGCCGGACAACGTGATTCGCGTCGAGGCGGACGAGTTGACGTACCACCTGCACATCCTCGTCCGGTTCGAGACGGAGAAGGCCCTCCTCGGCGGCGACATCGAGGTGGCGGAGGTGCCCGCGGTGTGGAACGACAAGATGGAGGAGTACCTCGGCGTCCGCCCCGAGACGGACGCGGCGGGGTGCATGCAGGACATCCACTGGACGGCGGGCTACCTCGCCGCGTTCCAGAACTACACCGTCGGGAGCGTCCTCGCGGCGCAGTTGGACGCCGCGATGCGCGAGGAACTGGCCGACGTGGACGCCCTGATTCGCGACGGGGAGTTCGGACCGATGCACGAGTGGTTGGCCGAGAACGTCCACCGGCGCGGCCGGCGGTACCCGACGGACGAACTCGTCGCGGAGGCGGCGGGCGAGTCGCTGTCGGCGGACGCCTTCTGCGACTACGCGACGGCGAAGTTCGAGTCGCTGTACGGGCTCTGAACGGGCGCGCTCGACGGCTGACGGCGGACTCCGCCGTCGGACGGGGGCCGGCCGACGGACGGGAGCGGCCCCCGGAACGCGCGCCGGACTCATTACTCCTCCGGACGGTTATCGAACGGTGAGGACGGGCAACAAAGACTAAGTAGTGGTACGGCATAGCACACCACGTATGGCCTCAGCACCAGACGCCGATGAGGCGCTGTTCGACCAGTTCTTGGACGACCGCGGACACGGAGTATCCGACGAAGACTGGGAGACATCCTATAACAAGAAGCAGTGTCCGGACTGCGGTGCGCTTCACGACGAATCTGCCGTCGATTGTTCGGTCTGCGGCTGGGACCCGCGAGTCTAGCGCGACGCCGATTCGCCGTCGACGAACACCTTCTTTCGCTCGCGACTCGACCGGTAGAGAAGTCCTCGAAAGCAGGCAGTTTATCAGGGATAAGGGCGTGAACGGGTACAATGAGTGACTCCGACGCGACAGTCACCCGACTCTTCGGTGGGCCGGGGAGCGGGAAGACCACGGCACTCCTCGACCGGGTCGAGGAGATTCTCGAAGACGACGACGTGACGATCCGAGACATCCTCGTCGTCTCGTACACCCGCGCCGCCGCGGCCGAGATTCGAGAGCGTCTCGCCGAACGGCTGGACGTGTCGCCGCGGGCGTTGCAGGGCAACGTCGCCACGATGCACGCGAAGGCGTACGAACTCCTCAACCTCTCGCGCAACGACGTGGTGGGCGAGAGCGACAAACAGGAGTTCTGCGAGGAGTACGGCGTCGAGTTCGAGGACGAGTACGGCGGCGCCGGCCGCCGGACCGCCCGTTCGACCACCATCGGCAACAAGATAATCGCCACGAGCCAGTGGCTCCAGCGGACGCGACGCGACGTGGCCGACTGGTACGACGTGCCGTTCAACTGGAACGTCGAGGAGGTTCGCCTCCCGCCGGAGGTCGACCCCAACGCGCAGGAGGGCAACAAGTACACGCCGACGTGGCCCTCCGACGACGACCGAATCGACGTGCCGAGCGTCATCCGCGGGTGGCGCACCTACAAGGGCGACAACGGGCTGGTCGGCTTCGCCGACATGCTCGAACGGGTGAAACAGCGCTCGCTCGTGCCGAACGTGGACTACCTCGTCATCGACGAGTTCCAGGACATCACGACCCTGCAGTACGACGTCTACCAGGAGTGGCTCCCCCACCTGAAGGGCGTCCTCATCGCCGGCGACGACGACCAGGTCGTCTACGCGTGGCAGGGCGCGGACCCGAACCTCCTCTTGGACACCGAACGCGACGAGGACGTGGTGCTGCCGAACTCCTACCGCCTCCCCTCGAAGATTCTGAACGTGGTGAACAGGGAGATTCGCCACATCGACAAGCGGCAGGAGAAGGACCTGCACCCGCGCAAGGAGGGCGGCGTCGTCGAGGGCGTCTCCTCGCCGTCGATGCTGGACCTCGCGCGCAACGTCCGCTACACCCTCGAAGAG
>NZ_WPCD01000015.1:0-44070 GCF_009741955.1 Halogeometricum sp. CBA1124
TCGGACGATGATGAGCATCGGCGGCTGGTCCGACTATTCCGCGATTGAGCCGTACCTCGCGGAGCCGACGGAGGTCGGATCGGGGAGGCAATGGAACGTAGACTCGACCACTGCGGCCGTCCGCCGTAGACGAAATATAAAGTGCATCGGTTCAGTCTACCAACGTATGACCCTCGTATCTGATGGCGGTGGCTCTCCGCTTCCGTCGCTGTCTCGCCAGCTCCCCCCAGGAGACGTGAATATGGATCTGACTATGTGTGGTCTGCTTGTCGAGCGAGCCGAGGAACTCGCCCGACTCTACGCCGAACACGGAAACTGGAACGAAGTCAAAGAAATCTGGTTCGACGAACGACTATCGAACCGAAGCACACGGGGCAGCTCCCAGAAAATATACCGTGTGTTGACGTCGCGGTTCAAGAACGCTCCCACAGCACTCCCGAATCCGAGCGTTCTGCCAGCGATATTTGACGAGTGCCAGACGACCCGCGACAAAGCGCAGATCCTCTATCTCTACCTCGTTTCGGACGATTCGCTCGTTCGGTACGTCGTTCACGAATACGTCGCCCGTCTCACGGAGGGCAAACCGGATCCGCTCGACTTCTCGAACGAGACGCTTGTCGATATCCTCACTCAGCTCGAGTACGCTGACGGGGACTCCTTCGACTACGCGGAGTCGACGACCGAGCGTTGGTGTGAGGGCTTTCGATCAGTAATGCGCGAGATCGGTGTGCTCGAAGGGCAGCAATCGGTCGTTGGTGCATCGCCGTCGATAGGCGATACCTCGTTGCTCGTCGCGATGGACTATTCATACGAGAACGGTGACGATGAGTGGCTCACTGCACCGCGTGGGTTACTCTACCTCTTCCAGCCCGAGAACCGTTGGGAGGAGCTCTTCGATCGGGTTGCGAGCACCGACGCGTGGGAGTACCTCGAGCTGCACGGTGATCTCGACGTGCGCCCCAGTAATGAGCCGTACTCGTGGGTCCACGACGGAGGTGACAGCTAATGGTCGACGCGAACTGGTTCGACGACCTCCCGGACGACTTCGAGGAGTCAGTCCGTATCGACCGGGACGAGCAGGACCACCGCCAGCGGGCGATCCGGTCGTATCATATGACTGCCGACTCCCGCCGGTTTATCGAGGACTTCGTCGATCGAACGCTCGGCCAGGCAGACGATATGCGGACGGGATCGAATTACTGGCTCTACGGCTACTACGGAAGTGGGAAAAGCCACCTGCTGACCGTCCTCGATGGACTGCTGGATACCGACTGGCTCGATGGACAAGCGGATACGGTCTGGTCAGACCTCGTCCAAGCCTCCGATGACGGGGAGTTCGAGCAACTCGGCGACCACTGGCAGTCGGTTCACGACGAGTACTACGTCATCCCAGTCTCGGTCAATCTCCTGAAGTACCAGGGCCAAAAGCAGCGGAGCTTCAGCGAGATCGTTCTCAGACACGCGCACCAAGATGCCGATCTGACCGGCGTTGACGATGGTTTCTCCGAGGGGCTGTCCTCGCAGCTCGACGTCGCCTACTTCGAGAAGTGGTTCCGAACGACGGACGCGTGGTCTGACAGGGAGACCCGCGCTGAAGCAGCGCTTGCTGATGTGACAACCGCCGCCAGCGACTATGACTGGGAATCGGACAGCCTCTGGAAGGATGTCCAGAGCTATGGTGTACTGGCAGACGTCGTGCTGCCCAAACTCTTCGAGGAGGTCAACGAGACGCGCGACGGGTATACCGACCTGCAGCCGTCCGACATCGACCCGGAAGAGGTCGTGAGCAGGCTGGAGGAGCTACGGGCCGAGCGGGAGGCCGAGCTGGGCAAACCAGTGAAGCTCGTGTTGCTGCTCGACGAGGTGAGCCTCTTCATCGGGACCGACTTCGAGCGACTGACCGAACTCCAGACACTCGCCGAGAACGTCGACGACATCGGCGATGGCGACATCCAGCTGGTCGCGACCGCACAGGCGAAGATCGAGGACGTTCAGCCGAAGTTCGCTGCACACGGTGCGGACTTCAGCATCGTTAAGGATCGATTCCCCCACCGCTATCAGCTCCCCAGCAAGCACGTCGGCGACATCGCGAAGCGCCGTCTCTTCGAGAAATCGGACGTTGGAGAAGCAGCAGTTCGAGAGGTGCTCGAGGACGCGTCGGTGAAGCCGACCGAATCGCTGGTTTACAACGAGATCAAGCAGAACACGAAACCGCCGCTCGACAGCATCGACGACGAGGAACTCGTCGAGTTCTATCCGTTCCTCCCGTACCACGCTCCGCTGTTCCTCGAGATCCTCTTCAATCTCCGCCAGGAAGCGAGTGACCCGGCGAAGTCCATCTTCTCGGGCACGGCACGCGCCATTCTCGCGCTCATGCACAACCTCCTCCAAACCTGGGTCGAGGAGGGTGAGGACGACCAGGTCATCACGCTCGTGGACTTCTACGAGTTGGTGAAGCCGGAGCTCAGAGAGATACTCAAACAGGATATGCGCGTCATCGAGGGCTCCGATGTGAGCCGAGGAATCAAAGACGAGGTGAAGGACGGGGACCTGGAGCCGTTCGACCTCGACGTTGCGAAAGCCGTCCTCCTCCTCCAGCACGTCCACGACATCGTCCCGCTCAACGAGGGCAATATCGCTGTCTCCGTGATGTCGGACCTCAACGGCCGGTCTTGGATCAGTACCCAGAACCGAGTCGAGGAGTCGCTCGGCCGCCTCCAGAAATTCATTCGACCGACCGAAGACGAAACGGGCGCTCGGTACCGCTTCGCGACCCAGGAAGAGCGGATCATCTACGACGACACGGAAGCCAACGAAGATGACCCCGACTGGGATAAGATACTGCAAGCGCTGGATGAGCATCTCTGGCATCGGATCACACAGGATCTTTCACTGCCAGAGTCGGTCCCGTACGGAGACGCTGGCGATGAGTATCCCGTGGCATATGAATTCAGCCTCGATGGAACCGACTTCGAGACTACTGTCGACGCCGACGGTGGACTGGACGTCCCCATCGAAGTACAGGGCATTCGCCCAGACCACACCGCCGGGAACGGCGACGAGGAGACCCTCTACTGGACGATAGACACGGACGGCCTGGACGACCTTCGGAAGCACCTCGTCAAGTGGTGGGCTCTCCGTGACGCGATTTCGACACACAACGCACCACCAGCTGTGGAACGGGACCTCGAGAAGCGTGCCAGTGCTGTTCGGAGTAAGCTCGTCAGTGCGATGCAGAGCGGGTCGTATACCGTGAAAGACCGAACGGATCTCAGTGGCATCTCTACGGCCGTTCAGACCGCCGTCGACGTCGGATATCCCGACGACTTCCACCCGATGATGCTGCAGGTGACCGACGATCGCCTGCAGGAGTTGGCGGAGCTCTCGACAGGAGATCCGCTTCCTGCGTGGGCGCACACGATTCAGGTGCCGTCGTCCGATCCGTCTGCAAGCCAGGGGAAGAAGACGATACAGCGCAACGTGTTATCCCTCACAGGTCGGCAGCTGAAAGACCTGGAAGACGGCCTCAATATGAATACGGTTCTCGACGGCATCACTTCCGAGAAGCCGTTCTACGACGACGCTCGTCCAGCACTCTGTGCGATTATCTGGGGCTTCTGTCGGGAGGGTCGATTGGTTCCCGTCGACGAAGACGGGAATACGCTGGAGAACTCGGCTGTCCTCGACCAGGACCGCCTTTCGACGACGAGGCTGAAACTCCTCTCCGTCCCGAATATCGGAAAGCTCCTCGAAGAGGGTGGTTTCAAGGAAACGACCGAGACCGTCGCAGAAGGGCTCATCAATCTGCAGGAAGCCAACCAGCAGTTACGGTCGTCGCTCACCGGACTCCAGGAGGACGTCCAGTTGGTCGTCGATACCGACGTTCACTCGGAGGCTGTCGCTGGACTCCTCGACGCGCTCGCCGAGGAGTTGGCCGATCGAATCACTGCCACGACTGACCGGCTGTCCGTCGTGAGATCACAAGGGGATGGGCTCGGAGACGCGATCGAACAGACGAACGAGGTACAGGAGTGGTTCGACGAAGTGAAAGACGTCTGGAACCGACGGCTCGGGTCCCTCTACCGGTTCGACGCGCAACTCACGGTCGGTGACGATCGATTCGAGTGGGTCGACGACGATGCGCTCTCGGCAGTCACTGCACAAAGCGATGCGCTCGAGAACTTCGATGGGAGCTGGTGGACGACAGACGGATGGAAGGCCCTCGTCGCAGAGACCACGACCGGACTGAGCAAGGAGTTCCAGCGTTCTTGGAACGCATACATCGACCAGCAAGGGCTCACTGATCTTGTCGAGCGTATCGACAGCCATCCGTGGGTCATCCCAGCAACGGAGCTTCCGACAGGTGTGCAGGTCGCGATGGAACGCGAGTACATCACGCCGCTTCGAGAGGTGCAGCGATGGTACGAGACGATCGAGCAGGTTGTCGCGGCGCTCGCTTCGGACGACGAGGACGCGCTGGTCTCGGCTGCTGATGATATCTCCGGAGTAGATCCGCTATCCACAGCTACTGCGTACGATGTGGACGAGTTAGCATCCAGGGTCGACCGGCTTACTGCAATCGTCGGCGACCGGACGCCCGATGAAGTCGATCAGATCGGCGTGCTTCCGGACGACCGCCAGAGCATCGACCGGCACCTCGAACGTCTCGTCGAGAATCGAGAGCTGGACATCGGTGTGACGGACTCGGGGGTGATCATCCGATGAGCGGCACGCCGTACCGCGCGTTCAAGGAGAAGCTCTGTACGTTCGCCGATGGTCAGGCGGGGATCCGCAACCCGTTCGTTATTGTGGCCGTCGAACCCGAAATCGAACATCGAGCTGTTAACCGACTCAGTGGCTGGGCAACAGGGTCCAACGAGCCACCAATCATCGATGAAGACATCTCTATTCAACCGATTTGGCTCGACGAACTGCTTCCGCAGACCAAGGTGTATAATCTGTGTGTCGCACTCGGGAGCGAGACGAGTCCAGAACGCATCGAGGGAACGATGCAAGACCGGCTCGCCGAAGAGCTCGTCCAAAAGATGATTGAGAACGAGATCGACGAAGAGCATCTGAAACAGCAGAGCCACGTCGTCCTGCTCCTCAATATCGGGAGTCTCTACCCGTTTACACGTGCCTCTGAACTCTTCGACGAACTCGACCGTCGGAACGTCAGATCGACCATCGGAATTCCGTACCCTGGCGATGACGTCGGTGGGAAGTTGAGCTTCTTCGACGGAGATTCGCGACATTACTACCCGGCGCACCAGATTCCGGGTCCGATTACAGAGAGACACCTCCAACAATGAGTATCAGCAATCTATTCCGCAGCGATCCAACCCGACAGCTCGAAGAAGTCCAGAAAGTCAACGCCCGTGAACGGGCTGAGACCGACGTCGTCGAGTTCCACGAGACGGAGAGTGCAAAGCGAGTCCTTACCCAACTCGGTGACGTAATCGAGACGCATCCAGGAGAGGCCGCTCGCTTCCTCTATCTCCATGCGACGTTCGGGTCGGGGAAGACGCACCTCCTGAAGCTCATCGGTCTCGTCGCCGATACCGAGTCCGAGTTCGCCCATCTGGGAACCGAACTCGCAGAGCAGTGGCCTGGGTTCGACAACCTCGCCCAGTCGATCGACGCGTCACACGTCGAGCGGCTCAAACCGGTGTTCCTGAATCTCCTCGATCGGGACGCCTCGAAGGAACCCCCGCTTCCGTTCCTCATCTTCGAGGCGATTGGACGCGAGCTCGGCTATCCGACTGATCCCAACTGGCTGCTCGAGTGGGCCTGGACCGTCGATATGGAATACGGCGGCGTTTGGGATGCGCTCCAGACCACCGAGCACGACGGGCAGACGTTCGAGGACGTACTCGAAGAGCGTGCCTCGCTACGGCGATGGCTCTACGAGGCGCTCCCAGCGTTATCGGAGACGGCGGGAACCGAACTCGACAGTCGGGACGGCGTGAAAGCGTCCATCGAGCGGGCCGAAGCGGAGGTCGACCCCGAGTCGTTCGACCCTGCAGAGTTGGTCGAACGCGTCGAGACCGTGACTGCAGCACTGAACGAAGCGGGACCGCACACGGAACTCCTCCTCGGCCTCGACGAAGTCGCGCTGTTCGTCGGTGACAGTCGGCATCGCTATCGCGAGTTCGAGGAGACGATGGAAGCGCTTCAGTACGGGCCGAATCCGGTCGTCGTGACCACTGGTCAGTACTCACTTCCTGCGACACGGGAGAGCCTCATCGGGAAACCCTCCGAAGACCACTGGACGCATCAGCAAGTGCCGCTCGAAGGCGCGGACACTGAGATAATCGTCCGAAAGCGCTGGCTGCAGAAGGACAGTGCTGGCAGCTCTCGAGTATCCTCACTCATCTCGTCGATGCCTGACCTCTCGCTGGAGGCGTATTCACCAGTTGGGAGTGCAGACCCTGACCCGGTCGAGTCCTATCCGTTCCGCGAGTACGACTTGACCCTGTTGCGGAAGGTGATGCAGGAACTGATCACGCAGGGCCGAGCGACCGAGCGTGACTACATCCAAGGTCGTGCGTTGCTCGTTCTGGTTCGGTCGCTGTTCACGAAGTTCGGCTGGGCCGATGCGGAGGAGGGTGCCCTCGTCACGTGGGACGAACTGTTCGACCTGCTCGTCGAGGAGACGACCTACGTGCCGCTGTGGGTTCAGGAGATGCTCGAGAACACGCTGATTCCGACGTTCGATGGGAACGAGGATGCGTGGGAAGTCCGCGTCTCGAAGGCGCTGTACCTGCTGAATCAGACACCCGCTGTCCCGGCGACGCCAGAGAACCTCGGGCGACTGATGCTCGACGACGTGAACGCCTCGGTGGACCAACGCATCGAGGAGACGCAGTCGGCACTCAACACGCTCGTCGACAAGCGGAAGGTGCTCACAGAGACCAACGACCAGGGCGACGAGGTGTACACGCTCGTCTCGGAGGAACAGGAGAGTATCCTGAGTCGAGCACAGACGAAAGCCGAACAGATCTCGCCACACCAGCTCTCTGCCTGGCTGGAGACGCGACTCCGGGAGAACGACGATTTCTTCCGGAGCGACAACAGCCTCCACGAGGCCGACGTGGGCGACGAGCGACTCGTTCCCCTCCGCTACGAATACTCCATTCTCGACCCAGTGGGCAGAGCGCCGACCACGGAGTACGATGCCGTCCGTATTCGCGTCCTCGCTGACGACCCTGACACGGTTGCTGACCAGGTGGAGACGTGGCAGGACGTGAACGACGGACGGGACGGTGGGGAGCACATCCTCATCGCGATCGACGTCCCCGAGACGACGCTCGACAGGATTCGCAACGTCATCGGGATGGGGCAGGTGCTGGAAGAAGAGACCGAGAGTCACGAGGAACTCGAACGGGAACACCGGACAGACAAACGTCGGCTGGAGTTGTCCGTGAGCGACCTCCTCGAAAACGCGTCTGTCCACACAGTCCACGACTATCGAGGTGAGCGGCCAAGTGTCCTCGACGAGGTCGTTGAGGACCAGGTGCAGGCAGTCTTCGGCTCGACGCGGCGGATTCTCTCGCGGCCGCTCGTTGAGGTGGACGACGCCAAGGAGCTGGCGAAATTCTTCCGTGGGAGTGGCGACTGGCCGCTCGCTGATAGCGACGCCGTGATGCTCGGTGTCGATACGTCGAGCAGAGAGATTGCGGACACTGGGTGGTGTCGGGAGTTCATCGACGAGTACGAATCACAGACTGCAGTGGACGTCGAAACGCTACTCCAGCAAACGCGTACGGCGAACGGTGACTACCGAGGAACGCCACAGGAGTCGATTGCAGCGCTGCTCATCACGCTCGCGACGTCGAACGAGAAGGTCGCACTGAAGCAGGATACGGACTACGTGACCGATCCGACGGCGATCGGTCGGCAGGTCCGAACGAAGGGCGGCCTCACATCGTTGCAGGTGCGCTTCGGCGTCGATACCGTCAATCCGAAGGAAATTCGGAAGGTCGTATCGACAATTCTCGGCCACGATCCCGAAGGCAGCGACCCAGACGCGTGGGTTGCCGAGCTCGCTTCGTGGGTCGAGACCAACAGCGTCCTCGTCAAGCGGACGTTCAAGGGCGTCTCCAGAGAGTTCGATGTGGACCTGGACGCCCTAGAGACCATTCTGGAACCGGCCTACAGTGGCGGTGATATCACCACGTCCGAGTTGGTCGACGACGGCATTCAGTCCGAGGCCGAAACATTCGCACACGCCCGCGATCTATTCGCTACAGCAGACGGGCAGAAAACGCTCTGGGCGCAGTTCACCGAGACGCTCGAACTGCTGGCGGAGTGGTATCCCAGTGCGACGATCACATCGCGGATGCAGACGACCGCAAAAAGCGGGTCCGTCCCGACGAAGACGACCGTGACTTCGCGTCTTTCGGATGCGACGGGCCATCGAGTCGACGAACTCTCCAAACAGTATCGTCGCGTGACGGGCGAGTCCCCCGACTTGTCAGACACAGACGAGATCTGTACGGAGCTGACCGAATGGCTTCGTGAGAACGAGTCGACGGTCGCCAGCCTGCTCGACGATGCCACGGCGACGTTCGATGGTGTGTCGTTCGATGAGCTCCGTTCGGTGCTCGAAGTCGCGTGGAACGATGGCCAGCTCGACGAAGGTTCGCTCGTCGATTCGGCCGTGAGACCGCAGGCAGAAGAGTACGAAAAGGTTCGAGAGCTTCTCGAGGGGGAGCCGAGCCCGTGGTCGCAGCTGCAGTCAGACTACAAGGAACTACAGGCGGCGCATCCAGACTCACCGACTACCGAGTCAGTTTCGACGGCGCTCAGTGCCTCGCGGCCCCCCTCGATCCAACGAGTTCGACAACTCATCGAGGAAGCGAAGAACCCCAAGCCGCCGGGCCCTGACGATGATGCCTGGGCGGAACTGCAGCGCGTCGCGGAAGAGCTCCGCCAAGAGCTTCCGAACGCTGCTGTTACTGATGAGGTGACGGGGATAGTCGACACCGACGACCGGCCGAGTGAAGAACGAGCGACGGAGTTCCTCGACGAGTCGGAGAAGCTGTTGGCCCGAATCCGTGAGGTCAGAGAGACACTGGACGACGTCGATGAGGGCAGTATCGTCTTGATCGAAGAGTAGCTTCTCAACCAAACGAACCTTTTCGGAGCCTCCGCCTCGACATACGGATATGCCCAACCCGCTGTTTTCGACGTACACACAGGGCGAGAATCGAGTCACATCGACGCTTCTCGCAGTCCTCGAGCACGTAAACAGTCGACTGGCCGAGGACATCCTCGAAGCACTCACTGACGAGTCGGATCTCTCGCTGGCGACGTTCGACAATCAGGTCACGGGTGTTGATTCGGTGCCGGACGCAGCTATCCGAGCATCCACGGCGCTGTGGTTCGAGACGAAGACGAGTCGCGATGCCGTCCGTCGCGAGCAATTGGAGAATCACCTCCAGGCACTCGACCAGGATCCTTCGGACCTCCAGCGGCTGATTGTGCTCACTCCTGACGAACGTGTGCCTGCGGAGGTACAGGCGATCGACGACGAGCGGATCGTGTGGGCGAGCTTTGATACTCTCGTCGGGAGCGTCGAGTCGCTCCTGGAGCGTGACGTCGGGAGCGCGGAAGCGAGTATGTACGTCCCGACCGAGCGCGAGGCATTCCTTCTCCGCGAGTTCGTGCGCTTCATCTATGACGAGTCGCTCGTGAGTGGGCAAGAAGACCGTGTGCTCGTCGTCGCCGCTCGAAAGGCGTGGCCCGAGTACCACAAGTACGGGCTGTACTTCTGCCAGCCAAACCGCTCGTTCAAGCCAGTGTCACACCTCGCGTTCTACAAGGACGGCGAGATCAAGACTACCGTTCCGAAGGTCACTGGGTCGCTGGAGAGCATCTCGCTGGACGAGGAGACGATTCGTGGTCATCTGGAGCTCTCCCAGCACCAGGAAAACGAACTTCTGGAAGCTGCGGAATTGATGCGAGAGAACGGCTCCGATCGGTACAACGAAACGGAGAAGGTGCTGTTCCTCGAGCCAGACCTCGAACTCGATCGGGCGATTCGGAACGACAAGACCGCCAGCGACTCGAATCGGACTGTCGCGTTCGTCCAAGGTCATCGGTACGTCTCACTGTCGACGTTACGCGAGAACCCGACCTACACGACTGAGCTTGAGGAGTAATTTCGACTGGGAAACACGTTCGGAGGTTCGGCAACATTAAAGGCGCTCCTGTCAGTCGGTGTTAGCATACTGGGTTACGTTCTATGGAAGGCGATTCACTCTCTCAACGGAAGGCGCAACTGGACAAGGCCGAACGTGAACATCTCGAAGACGTCGTCGAAGATCTTCGCGAGCGCGTTGAGGACAACGTCCGGTTCCAACTAACGCAGAAGGATCTGGATGACCAGCCAGAGAATCCAGACAAGTTGGACGACAATATACAGCAGCTCGTCGAAGCGATCGACCTCGAGGGTGTCGACGGACACACGTGGGACGAGGCGTTCGAGAAGTACGTCACGGGTGTCGGCTATACTATCGTCAACCGGCTCGCAGCACTCCGTTGTATGGAGGTACGTGACTTCATCGACGAGGAAGTCACCGTTTTCAAAGAGAACGGCCTGACTCCGGCCGCAGAAACGCTCGTTCACGAGGAGTTCCTGCTTGAGGACGAGGCCATCCTCGATGCGTACCACAACGCCTGCGACGAGCTGGCTGAAGAGATCGAGATTCTGTTCGACCGCGAGTCGGCGTACAGCCTCGTAGACCCTGACGAGGACACGTTCGAGGAACTCTGTAGGATGCTCGACGATGTTCCGGACGAGGTCTGGCGAGCAGACGACGTGCTCGGGTGGGTCTACGAGTACTACAACCGCCCTATCGTCGAGGCGCTCGACGCCAAGGAGAACCTACAATCGGGTGACGTCGGTCCTGCCAACCAATTCTACACACCTCACTGGGTCGTCCGAATGTTGACTGATAACTCGCTCGGGAAGCTGTATCTTGAAGCGACTGGCCAGGAGGCACCCTCCCCGAGCCCACACGAACTCACACCAGAAGCTCGAAAAGGGCGCCAAGTAACTCCTGAAGACGCGTCCAGCGTTACTGAGCTTTGCACATACCTTATCCCCGACGAGGGTAGTCACGAAGCCCCCTCGTTCGATGACCCCTCAGAATTGCGTATTATCGATCCTGCCTGTGGAAGTGGGCACTTTCTGCTCTATGCGTTCGACGTACTCGAACGCATCTGGTGGGCTGAGCGCCCTGACCTTGACCGAAAAGAAATTCCAGCGAAAATACTGGAGCACAATCTCTACGGTGTCGATATTGACCTCCGGTCTTGTCAGCTTTCGGCATTTAATCTCTACCTCAAAGCCCGTACGCGTGCAGAGGCAGAAGGGAGTGCTTCGTTCCAGATGCCAAGTCTGGGAATCGTTTGTGCCGATTCGCGGGTGGCCGAGGTTGAAGAAGCGATCGATGTACTGAACGAAATAACGGGAGAGGGAACCGATGTCCGTGAGACTCTCTTCGATATCATCGACGAGTTCCATTCAATCGAGGCGTTGGGGAGCTTGTTGGACGTCAAAGGAACACTTTCAGAGGAGTTCTTACAGGAGCAGACAGACATACTCGACTGGGGCGGAGACGGTCCGAAGACGCTGAACGCCTTCTTGCGTTCCCTTCGAGAGGCTGTCGAAGACCGAACAGCAGACTCATTTGGCGAGCAGAACCTCAGGAGTTTCCTGAATCTGCTGGTCGTTCTTACCCAGGACTACGACGTGGCTCTGATGAATCCTCCATACGGGATGCGTGGTCGAATGCCAAATGACGTGAAAAAATACGTTGAACAACACTACCAGTACTACCCGGAGTACTACATCAACTTCTTCGAGGTCTGTGAAAACCTCTCGAAGGAACACGGTCGAGTTGGGATGCTCATCCCCTGGTCGTTCATGTTCCGGAAGGTATTCGAGAGCTTCCGGGTAGATTTCGTCGGCGAAGACCGTCGCTTCGACTTCTTGGCGGAGTTTGGCTACGACATCCTCGACAACGCCACTGTCGGGACCGTCGGGACGGTTGTCAGAGTCGGTACGCCCGGAGACGGTGAGGGGACGTTCATCAGACTTCACGATGTACCCAAGGCCGAAAAGGAGAGTCGCTTCATCGACGCCGCGTTCGTTGACGCGTACGATGGGGCGATACAGAGGCGGTTTACTCGCGACACATCCGAATTCTCGTTAATCCCCGGTGCGTCGATCTCCTACTGGGTACCGAAAGACCTCAGAGAACTGTACCAAGCCAACACCGTGCTCGACGCGGACAACGCGGATTTGGACAAACGGTCCAGTATCGGAGTCGTCAAACAGGGATTGGCAACCGGGAACGATAGTCGCTTCTTCCGATACTTTTGGGAAGTTGAAGGGGCTGAAGACCGATTTGCCCCAATCTCGAAGGGAGGACGAGACGCCTGGCTGCTCCCCAGAATCAACCGGACTGTCCTGTGGGAAGAAGACGGCAAAGAAGTCCGCCGCTACCCTGGCTCGTATCCCCGCAACACGGAATTATATTTCAACGAGGGGATCGCGTTCAATAGTCGTAAGCGGAGTGGTCGGAACTTCGGGTACATGCACCCGACGTCCGTTTTCTCTCACGTCGGAACGGCGATATTCCCAGATGATATGACGCGTGGGCATTAATTGCGTACCTCAATAGCCGGCTCGTCACCTACCTCAAACTCGCCCAGACTTTCGAGCGCAAGTGGGAGGTAAGTACAGTCGCACGACTTCCTGTCATCGACGCGGTGTTCGAGCATGAAGCGGAACTGGAGAGCGCAGCCAAAGAACAGGTCGCGAACGTGGTTTCAAAACGGAGTCTCGAGTTCACCTCTCCCCATTTCTCGGGCTGTCTCGCCGCGCAGATGGTCGGCTACGGAGTACCAAATCCCTCGTCCCACGCCCATCGGAGTATCCTTAACGACGTCCCCTGGACTGCGCCACCGGAGGTGGGGGCCGACGTCACCTTCGAGGAAATGGCCGAACTGGCGAATGACTACCTATCTGACATCGACGATAATCTCGAACGGGTGGCTCGGGAAACCGATGAAATGTTGTTCGACTACGTGGGTGTCCCGGATACTCAACAGGAGATGATTCTCCAAGAGGTCGGCTTGCGGACAATAGATGACCCGCTTGGGGACCGCCGAGACAAGGACGCCGAATCGGAGTCCACAGATGAGTCGCCCGTCACCCTCGATGGACTAGCCAAGGACTTTCTGTTACAGTTGAGTATGGACATCCTCTCGGCAGACAACGACGGTGTCGTCCCTATCTCGAACGTGGACGACGAAGAGAGCCTCCTCACACGGATCGAATCCAGATTCGAGCAAATATTCGGCGAGCATGCGTCAGCACGCCTCGCAGAGATTGACCAAATCCTAGGAAGTCGAGCAGCTGACGAGGAAGCGTACCCAAACCTTCGAGAATGGCTCGAAGAGGACCTATTCGACTACCACGTATCGACGTTCGATAGGACTCCCACTATGTGGCGTCTCACAACCGAGCGTCTGGTGTCCGATCCAGAGGGAGAAGGCTTCGCATGCCTAATTGACTATCATCAACTTGATGAAGGAGTCTTCGACCGGCTACAGAACCGATATCTTGAGCCCCGGAAGGCTCTCCTCCGAGAGCGACGAAGCGCTGCAAATCGTCGTCGTGGTGACGCTTCCCTCTCTGCCTCTGAAAAAGCAGCCGCAGCAGAGGAGTATACCCGATGTGAAAGTGGCCTCGAACAGATTGGTGTGCTTGAGGACAGACTGGCCAAACTGGCACAGCCCTCCGATCTTGAGTGGCCCGAAGAGACACAGCAAACCGCAAGAAATGCGGCACAGCTGGTGGCCAAGTTTAGAAAGGAAACTGCTGCGCGTTTAGATGCACTCGAAGAACTGGCTGGGCTCGAGGACGTTGATATGGAAGATATGTTCAGCCCGACATTCTACGAGACAGTCCAGGGCAATCAGGAGGAGTGGCTTGACGCGCTGGACGATTTGGAAACTGCGTTCGAGGCATACTCTACTGAAATGAACAAACCGGTGGAGGCTGGCGTTTACGACCTCTTCGAGTACTATGACGACCTTGTTGGATCGACGCATTACGCAAGTAATGGTATTCTGTTTATGACCTACTACTTCAGCAAATTCGAAACCAGTGAAAACCGGAAAATAAGCGACGAAGACCTTTCTAAACGAGAGCGACTCCTTTCGAGGTTGGCACAAGGCCTTGATGAGTACGAAAGCTTAGCGAACGAGATAGCAGATGCTTGTGATGAGGTCAAGAGCGAACTCCCTACTGACTGGGAAGACCGTGCGCTTGATGAAATATCAATGGCTGGCTACCGTCCGAACCGAAAACACGGAGTTGAGATCAACATTCGACCGCTAGCAGACGCAAAGGTGGTTCCGAAGACGGTGGAAGACGACGTTCTCTGACTATGCCTGCGACAAAGACCCTCCCACAGTGCGCCCATGACGCCATTGAGACCGCCATCGACGAGGCAGCCGACGAGGACCCCGTCATTCTCTGGTGGGACGACGGCGGCTTTCTCCGCGATATCGTCGAACACGCCAGCACGCAACTCCGCTGTGAGTTCCGCGCTGCCGAGCAGACGCCATTAGAACTCCGTGCAGAGGCACCACGCGATCGAACCGTCTGGTACGTTCCACACGCGAAGGAAGACGACGATGGGAACAAGGTAGACTGGTTCAAGGACGTCGAACACACGGGTGATGTCGTCGAGCAAAACATCGGCAAACTCGCCGCTCGCTGCTTCGAGAACGATCGCCTCCAGGCGGCGACGATTCGCACTGCCTACGAGGACGCCGAGAATCGCGAGAAAGTCGCTCAAACGCTCTACGAGGAACTCAACGGCGAGGGGGGCCTGCCGTCGCTCCAGGGCCTCCAGACGAAGATCGTCCTCGACGGTCACGACGACCCTGTGCAGTTCGTCCTCGAACACGGCACGTGGAACCTCCCCGAGGGTGACGATCTGCTGAAGATACGCGACCTGCTGGTCGACGACGGTGTCACAGCGGTCGAAGGTGAGTCCGACCCTCGAACCATCGTCGAGCGAACGCGCCGCTGGGCGGTCGCTGAGTGGCTCGTCGACGAAGGGCTCGACAAGTCACTGCTCCCGCAGGAGTACCAGCCCGAACCGAGCACGGGATTCGGTGTCTCCAGACCCGAACTCCGGTCGGTTCTGAGCAAGACCGCACAGAAGCAAGAACTGGCAAACGTCTACCTCGATCCCGACCAGCGGTTCTGGCACGACATCCTCCGCACCTACGACGAACCGTGGGAGCTCGTCGACTGTCCGGTCGACGCCTCGCTCGAACACCGGCTCTGGGACGAGTGGATCCAGTCGTTCAACAGCGGAGAGTACGAGACGTGTGTCACCCAGGCGAAACAGCGCCACAATCGACTCGACTCGACCTACGGCGACGTTCCGTGGACGAACGTCTGGGAGCAGGCCATCGACGTGGCCACGCTCGCGGACGAACTCGCAACGTGGGAAGAGCGCGGCGACACCAGTGACGTGGTCGATCTCTACGGCGACGTCGACGGGGGGACCTGGCAGATCGACAACGCCGTCTTCAACCTCATCGTCTCCGGCGAACCGGAGACCGGACTTCCCGAAGAGCACCCAGCGACGGCGACGCTCGACGATCTCCGTTCCTCGTTGACCGAATCGCGGTACCTCGAGTACCTCACCGACCTCGGTGACCTCGTCGTAGATCAGATCGAAGCAGGCTCGCCGTTCGTCGGCGAGAACCACGCTCACCAGTTCTTCGCTGAGGAGCAGGAACACCTCCAGAGCGGCCAGAGCGTCGCGCTGTTCATCGTCGACGCGTTGCGCTTCGACCTCGCCCACGAACTCGCCGACTCGATCCGTCGCGAGCTTCCCCAGCTCGAAGTCGACGAGAGCACGTGGGTCGGGACTCTCCCCTCCGACACCGAGTTCGGAAAGGCGGCGCTCACCCCCGGCAGCAAATTCAGCTTCAACATCGAACTCCAGGATGGGGAACTCGTCCCGGAGCGCAACGATCGCAAAATTACGAACCACTATCGCCAGACGCTCCTCGAGAACGACGGCTGGAGCTACATCATGCAGGACGCCGAGGACGAGGTGGGCTGGAGCAACACCCGCGTCGCCTACTACTGGAACGACATCGACGAGACGGGTGAGAAGGAGCTGACCAACTTCGAGGAGCTGTTCAGCGACCGTATCGAAGCGATCTCTCGCATCATCTGTGAGAAGTTGCGGAAGGGTGAGTGGGACCGAGCTTACATCCTCTCGGATCACGGCTTCGTCTCGCTGCCGAAGCACGTCGATATCGACGACCTCCACCCGCCGGATTACGCCGAACAGGTGACCCGCCGGTGGGTCGCTGGAACAGATCTCGATGACGACGCACCAGGCGTCCTGCTCGACGAGGATACCCACCTGGGCTATCTCGACGACGACGCCAGGGTCAGCATCCTCGCCGATCCGATCCAACGCTTCCGCAATCAGGGACTCCCCGACGCGCGGTTCTACCACGGCGGCATTCTCCCCCAGGAGTTCGTGTTGAACTTCGTCACCATCACGCAGGAGTAGATATTTGACAACAGGAAAACCAATCCCAGATATGTCTTCGATTCGGGATCTTCCTCGATTATCAGACTGGCAGTTCCTCGGCTCCAGCAAGTATTCACTGGACGAACGCGACGAGCAGTTAGCGAAACTGGAGAGTCAGTACTATCGAAGTCGGGGAATGGCAGACCAGCGCGGCTACGAATTCGTTGATCCAGATAAGGACTCGGAGGAGCGAATTTTCCTGTACCGGATGGACAATAACCCCGGAGGGAAGTCGAGCGATCAAGAGACGAAGCGGACTTTCGCTTTCGAGAATAAGTTTATTGGGATAGGATGGGGCGGTCACGTGCGGGACAATCCATCTTCACTCGAAGAGATTCTACAGGACTTCTATGAGGCGGACGACCCGAACACGAAGGGTGTCGGGAAAGCAGATACAATCTCAAACGAATCGATTATCAACTTCCTTCTGTGGATGGATATCGGCGATGTCGTAATGACTACTCGTCACGACGGCCATCGTGTGTTCGCACGTGTGCGGTCTGACGTACAGTACACCCCCACGTCAGATCTGACGGAAGAACGGAAACAACGATTTCTCGATCTTGGATTTTGGTTTTTCCGCCACGTCGACTACCTGGGTATCCCGCGGAGCGACGTGCCTCGAGAGTTTACGAACCGACCGGAGATGAAAACCGTCGATCGGCTCCAAAATATCACCGATGCTCGTGCTCGAGATCTGATTACGAAATTCGATGAATTCACGTTTGATGATGAAATCGCGGTCGTCAATGCCGATCGCGTCTCTCACCAAGTGGATTATCAAAGTCTTATTCAGAGACTATGGGCGCTGGACGATGAAGATTTAATCCATGCAATTGGCGGTGGTGATGGTCTGGAAGAGTTAGTCGTCAGTTACGTTCAAAGAGCGGAAGACGCCGTTGTGATGTCGAAGTCTGCACCAAAGTTCCAAGCAGATATCGAAGTGATCCTTCAGGGTAGGAATCCCGGGGATGTTCGTCCGAAAGTGATTGGTGTTCAATCGAAAAGTGGCTCCTTAGCCGACGAGGATCTCCGTGGCTTCTTGAACAATGCAGATCTCCTCTATGTATTCAGTGACGATGATTTTGAGCACGAAGACGCGATAAACATCACCAAATCGGAGTTAGCGAACTACATCCGGACGAATCCTACTGACATACCGCTCCCCATCATTCAAAGCCTCTCCAAACACTACGTATGAACGATAACGTGGAGCTCGCCCCCGGAGACGCGATCCTCCTCAACGACAACCCCGCCGAGGTCATCAAGACGTACTCCGTCGGCGACCTCGAGTATCTGCGGGCGTACGTCGAGGACGTCGGCGTCAAGACCGTCTGTATCGAAGACGTGGAGATCGAGCGCAAGCGTGACCAGCTGGGCGCTCTCGAACCCGCGACTGCGTCTCAGTTGCATCCAGAGCACGAATCCGTCTCCGCAGACTGGTTCGACCTCCGTTCACAGGCACTCCAGCTCCAGATCGCCCACGAACAGGGACAGCTGCTCTCCATCTCGAACTCACTCGTTCGTCTCGAACCGTACCAGCTCGCCTGCGTGAACTGGGTGATGCAGAAGCTCCGACAGCGAGCGCTCATCGCGGACGACGTCGGGCTGGGCAAGACCATTGAGGCGGGGCTCATCCTCAAGGAACTCACTGCACGCAACCGCGCCGACCGAGTCTTGTTCGTCGTCCCTGCCCATCTCCAGAAGAAGTGGATCCGCGACATGGACCGCTTCTTCGACATCAGCCTCACACCGGCAGACCGGCAGTGGGTCGAGGGTGAACGACGCCGCCTCGGCGAAGAAGCGAACATCTGGGACCAGGACCATCAGCAGATGGTCACGAGCATGGCGTTCCTCCGCCAGGAGGAGTTCCGCGACGAACTCGACGACGCGTTCTGGGACGTCGTGGTCGTCGACGAGGCACACAAGGCGGCCAAACGGGGTGAGTCACCGAGCAAGACGTCCAAGATGGTCGAACGAGTGGCCGACAACTCCGACTCGCTCCTCCTGCTGAGCGCAACCCCACACGACGGCAAGGGCGACGCGTTCCGGTCGCTCATCGAGTACATCGACCCGTTCCTCGTCGCCGAAGACCAGGACCTCTCGAAGGAGGCGGTCGACCGCGTGATGATGCGCCGCGGCAAGCAGACCATCTACGACGACGACGGCGAGCGGATCTTCCCGAACCGCGAGGTCGGGACCATCCCCGTCCAGATGACCCACGAGGAACGCCAGTTCTACAGAGCGGTGACGGACTACGTCAAACACGTCTACAATCGCTCTGAACAGCTCAACGAGCCTGCTGTGGGCTTCGCGATGGCACTGATGCAGAAGCGCCTCGTCAGCAGTATCGGCGCGATCAAGGCGACGCTCAGCCGCCGCCTCGCGAACCTCGTCGACCAGCAATCCACCGCCACCAATCTATCTGAGGAGGCCTCTGCCTATCTTGAGGGGGAGGACCTCGACGAGCAGGACCAACAGAAGGCCGAAGAAGAGCTTGCAGGCCTCACGATCACCGAGAGCGACGCCCAACTCGAAGAGGAGATCGAAACGCTCAGAGACCTCGTCTCGCTCGCAGAGGGCATCCCTGTCGACTCGAAGGCCCAGAAAGTTCGACGGTACATCCAGCAACTGCTCGAGGAGCAGCCTAACGAGAAGGTGCTGCTGTTCACGGAGTACCGTGACACTCTCGATTACATCCTCGACTTGGTGAAGGACGAGCCGTGGGCCGACGAGATACTCGTCATTCACGGCGGCGTCGACAAGGAAGACCGCGCTCGCATCGAGGACGAATTCAACCACGGCCAATCACGGCTGCTCTTCGCGACCGACGCAGCGAGCGAAGGGATCGACCTCCAGCACAGCTGCCACATCATGGTCAACTACGAACTGCCGTGGAATCCGAATCGCCTGGAACAGCGAATCGGTCGTCTCCACCGCTACGGGCAGGAGAAGGAGGTCAAGGTATGGAACTTCTCGTTCGAGGACACCCGCGAGAGCGAGGTGTTCGAGATGCTCCAGGAGAAGGTCGAGAACATCCGCGGCCAGCTGGGGAACACTGCCGACGTGCTGGGGATGCTCGACGACATCAACGTCGACTCGCTCATTATGGAGTCTATTCGGAACGACGAGCCAGCGAGTGCGACCAAGGAGGAACTCGAAGAGCTCATCGACGAGCGACAGCGGACGCTCGCGGAGTGGTACGAACGAAGCCTCATTGACACCAGCACGTTCGACGAAGAGAGTCGCCGCAAGATCCAGGAGGTGATGGACCAGTCCGAGGACGTCTATGGGAGTGAAGCCGACATCCGACAGTTCTTCGAGCTGGGAATCTCCGCGCTCGGCGGGGATGTCGAGAAGGCTGGAAACAACCTCTTCCGTGCAGAGCTGCCCGATTCGCTTCGGCGCTCGCGTGACGGTGAGCCGTATGGACCGTTCACGTTCAACCGTGAGTTCGCGATGGACCACGACGGAATCGAGTACATCTCTCCCGATGCAGATCTCGTCCAAGAACTGATGCAGCGGGTGCTCGACAGTGAACAGGGTGCTGTGGGGCTCAAGCTGCTCCCGTTCGTCGACGAGCCGGGAATCACCTACAACTACCGCGTCAGGTTCGAGGACGGGACGGGCGAGGTAATCCGCGAGGAGATTCTCCCCGTGTTCGTCGATGCGGCACACCGTGATCCCCAGCAGCGCCTCGGCCAACGAATCATCGAGGGAGACACGATCAAAGGCTCCCCGGATGGGGACCGTGTACGAACGCTCCTCGAACACCAGAGCGAGATGCGGTCGTCCGCCGACCGATACGTGAGCCAGCGTGTCGAATCACGACGCGACAAACTCCACGAGCGTCGTCGAGAGGAGACCCAGCAAGAACTCGATGATCTCGAGGCCTACGCGGAAGCCGAGCGGGAGCGGATCGAGACGTTCATCGCGGACTACGAGCGGAAAGCCGAAGCGGGGTCGGACATGGACATCGCGATTCGGAGACAGCGCGACCGACTGTCGAAGTTGGAGGAGCGGATCGAGAAACGGCGGCGTGAGCTGCAGCGGAAGGCGCAGGTGATTTCGTTGGCTCCCGAAGTCGAGAACATCTGCCTCTCCCTCCCGATATAGGCCTAAGACCATTTTGCGACATGATTACCGAGGGTACCGGGGGAGATTCCGCCTCTTCGGCGGTCAACGACGGTGTAACGCGATAGCCAGCGCGGCGCGCGCTCTGCGCGCCGCGCAATTCTCCCACCACCTTAGTGGCACTACCCTAAGGCCCTCCCGCAACCCGAATCTGTAGCCGAGACGGCCTCAGGTGCTGGATCGCCAAAATCGTGGTCGAAACAACTGCAATACCCTCCCACTGCCGGGGCGGCGTTCGGGCACCAAGGCACCCGGATACGCCGTATCTGCACCGGAAACGAGGGCCTTTGAGTTGCTCTTCACCAACTTGTCGTAAGTGTGTCAAAATCGGCGGGAGATAGGGTCAAAAAAGGGGTTCAAACTGCGATTGCTGTAGCTAACGATAGGGCGAACCGTGAGGCCACCGCGGCCCCAGGTTATCTCGGTGTGTTCGATCGCCCCTCTAAGAGCCGTACCCGCACATCGCGCTCAGTTCGGTCCCCACCGACGATCTCGTCCATCAACATCTGAGGCGTCCCGTACCAATCTCGCAGGTAGACGAAGGGCGCTGGCCCGTCATCGTCTCCACCTCGTTCTTCGGGGCCGTATTCCGCCTTCTCATCGCCTTCTTCGTCAGGAGTGTCACGCCCTTCCCGCTTGGCTTCCCGCTCGCTCGCCCGCTCTTCGCGGGCCAGACGCCGCCGTGACAGGGTCTCTTCGGAGAAGTGCGCCGTGGCGAGCTCGTTGAGCACCTCGTCAGCTGTCTCGTAGAGGTACTCTGCGTCGAATGCGACGATACACGGATTCCCGATCGTAGTGAGCAGGCCGACGCTCTTCAGGCGTGAGACGTGGTACTGGAGCGTCGAACGGGAGAGGCCGACCAATTCCTCCAGCTGGTCGTAGGTCGCTCCGTGGTGCTCTGCGATCACCATCAGCAGGTCGTACACTGCGAGCGTCTGCTTCTGGAGCGCCTCTTGCTGGATAACGGCCTCGAAGCGGTTGTAGTAGTTCGCAAGGTCCTCGCGTCGACCCTCGGGGTGGTCCCACTCGAACGTGGGCTGTCGGGACGGGTCGAAGTAGTCGTCCGCGACGAGATCAGTCTCCTCGATACCGGCCCACTCGGCGTGAGCGCAGACCAGAGATCGCAGCCGAAACATCACGTCGTCCCACTCCGAAAGATGGGGCGCGTTGCTTCCCTTCGTGCCGTTAATCGCTGCTTCAAGCTTCGGGTGATGGAGTGGGTCGCTCGGCGACCGGTTGCTCCAGTTGCCAGTCTGGTACACCTTCAGGAGCTCGGAGTAACCGACTTCGTCGAACCCGAGATGGTCAAATCGGTCGGACTCGACACGAGCTTCGAGCCACCCTTCCTGCTGGCGACGCCGATACTCGTCGAGCTCCGACCGCCCGCCGACGTCGATGAGCTTGCCAGTGTGCTGGAGCGACCGAACGACCGCCTGCTTCCGATTGATGTCGAATCGGAAGTGGGCTTCGGCCTTCCAGATGCGAGCAGATTCCTGCTTGATGTCGGATGCGTCGATATTCACCCTGCCACCGAGAGCTGCATCCAGTGCCTCCAATGCTCGCGTAACGACCTGGGTGCCGCGCTCGCAGTACGTCGTCTGGATATTCACTCGCGTCCCTTCCCCGAAGGGCAGATGGACCTCGTTGCCGTCTTTGTATGTCAGCCCCGTTATCTGGGGTTCAATCGTGAGCCTGAGGGAGACGGGGTTTTTGCGATACGTTTTGATCTCGCCGGTCTCCGGGTCTCGAACGACGTGGCGAAGCTTGAGATGGTGCTTGTACCACTGCTTCCAGCCGTGACCGCGATCCATCCCTGCCTTCCATTTGCTCGACGTCCAAAGGAGAGCAAGATCATCATCCAGGTAGTCGACGTCGAAATCGTCGGCTAGGACGACCTCGTCACCTGGCGAAAGGTCGCGCTGCCGCCAGAGGTCTCGGAGCGCGTTGTATACCGCGACGTCGTCGTCGAGTGTGATCGAGACTCCAGCCCCGTGGGATACCGGCGCTGGGAGTGCTTTTCGAGTCGAATGATCTCCAGCAGAGAGTTCTGCCGGACTAACCTCGCCGATCGGAGCCGACTCGATACTCACGACGACCACCCCCGCGCAGTCGAAGCGCGTCCAGCCGAATCAGCCGTATTCGCGAGGCTGGGGGTAGTGAAAGTAGGATGTGAAGGAAACGTCGCAAGCCTAGGCCGGGATTTGAACCCGGGCTCTCGTCCTTACCAAGGACGCGCTTTACCGCTAAGCTACCCAGGCACGCATACGCTCGTTGGCCTGATTCGTCTTTAGGCGTTTCGATTCGGGGACGCCGCGTCACGGAGTTTCACGACACGCCTTATCGGTCCGTCGCCGAGGACGGCACCCGGTCGTCGCCGCGACTCGCGACGGACAGCGACGCGATACGTTCGGTCGTCGCGTCCGAGAAGGCGGCGGTAGCGGGCGGCAGACTTCCCTCGGCGTCGCACTCGCGGGCCAACTCGGCGGCGTACTCCAAGAGTGCGGGCGGGGCGTCGCCGCCGACGGCCGTCGTGCCGGCGACGACGGAGAGCGTGAAGATGTCCGCTTCGAGGTTCCTGTCGAGCGTGTCGGCGTCGTCCTGTCCCTGCCGGAGCGTCTGGTCGCGACCGAACGCGCGGACGACTTCGACCGCCCGCTTGGCGGCGTCCGTCCGTGCGAGGACGTAGAATCCCCGAGAGACGAGGACGTCGGCGGCGAGGATGTCGATGTCGCCGTCGATGTCTCCCTCCTCGGCGGTGAGCCACGGCTCCTCGTGTGTCAGCGTTCGCGTGAGTCGGAGACCCTCGTAGATGAGTTGGACGCCCGCGGCTCGTTCGGCCAGTCCGTCGGCGTCGGCGTCCACGCTCGGGTCGAGCGCACGGGCGCTCAGGACGGTGAGCACCCCGGGGGTCATCGAAGTTTCGTCGAGACGGTCGAACAACACCTCACGGAGGCGGTCAGGCTCGATATCGTCGAGCGCCTCACGCGCGGCATCGCGGGCCCGCACGGCGTCGTCCATTAGCCGAGAGTTACGGCGGCAAGGGCAAAGACCTTTGGAAAACGCGCAGGACAGACGCGCATGATTCGAACGACGGCGGACGGACCGGTGCGCGTCGTGACCATCGACCGCCCGGAGCGACGAAACGCGCTCCGACCCACCGACCTGGACGACCTAGCCGCCGCCGTGAGCGGCGTCGACCCCGCGGAGACACCCGTCGTCTACCTCCGCGGTGCCGACGGGCAGTTCTGCGCGGGCGCGGACCTCGACAGCGTCGCGGACCTCTCGGACCCCGAGGCGTTCGCGCGACGAGGGCAGCGCGTGGCGAACGAAATCAGCGACGCGCCCGCCGTCGTCGTCGCCGGCGTCGACGGCGCGGCCCGCGGCGGCGGCGTCGAGATGGCCCTCGCCTGCGACGTGCGCGTGGCGACGCCGGAGGCGACGTTCGCCGAACCGGGCGCGAGTTCGGCCTGTTCGGCGCGTGGGGCGGCACCGTCCGCTTGCCCCGCGTCGTCGGCGAGGGCGGAGGCGATGGACTTCGCGCTCTCCGGGCGGGTGGTGGACGCCGCGGAGGCCGCCGGATGGGGCTCGTCTCGCGCGTCGTCGAGAACCCGCGGGCCGTCGCCGACGAGATAGCCGCCAACCGACCGGACGCGCTCCGCGTCGTGAAGGAACGACTCCGGGACGACGCGGACGACGAGGCGCGCGAACGGGCCGAAGCGGCGGCCTTCGCGCGCCTCCACGAGCGATACGTCGACGACATCCGGCGGGCGCGAACGGGAGAGGAAGCAGAGGACGAGGCGTCCGACGGCTGAAGTCGCTCAGATGAAGTCGCTCAGAGGTCGAGCGGGTCCGGCGCGGGCGGGGTGTGGCGCTTGTGTTCGCTCCGTTCGTACAGTTCGACGACGCGGTCCACCTGCGCCTCGGTCACGTCGAGGTGCGTCGTCGTCGCGGACTTCGAGAGCGGACCGTCCACGTGCAGGGCGAGGATGGCGTCCAGCGTGTCGTAGTCCATCCCCATCTCCTCCTCGTCGGTCTGGCCGGACCACATCTCCGCGGAGGGCGTCTTCATCACGAGGTCCTCTGCGACGCCGACGTGGGCGGCCAGTTGCCGGACCTGCTGCTTGTAGAGGTTGCCGATGGGGTTGCAGTCCACCGCCTGGTCGCCGTACTTCGTGAAGTAGCCCGCCAGCGCCTCCGAGCGGTTGCCCGTCCCGAGGACCACCTTGTTCTCGTGGTTGGCGACGAAGTAGTTCAGGACGCCGCGGACGCGGACGTAGACGTTCCCGGCGGCCATCCGGTCGTCGGCCGCCTCGGGGAACGTGTCGAAGAACGTCTCGGCGATGGGCTGAATCTCGACGACGTCGTACTCGATTCCCAACTCCTGGGCGACGCGTTCGGCGTCGCTCATGTTCTCGTCGGTGTTGACGACGCTCGGCATCACCAGTCCGTGCAGGTTCTCCGTCCCGAGCGCTTCGACGGCGAGATAGGCCGTGGTCGTGCTGTCGATGCCGCCCGAGAGGCCGAGAACGGCCCCTTCGGCGCCGGCGTCGTCGACCACGTCGCGGATGAACTGCAGGATGTGCTCGTGCGTCGCTTCGAGTTCGTCGTCCGACAGGCGAAGGTCGAGGGGAGCGGTGTCGCTCAGAACCGTCTGGTCCGTGCTCATCAGTCTACGATAGCACCTCAGAGAACTAATAGACACCCGTCGGCGCGGTTCCGTGGACGCCCGTCCAGTTTCGAGGGGCCGAACTGCCGGGTCGGCGAAACGCTACGTTCAAGTGCGGCGGGGCGATTAGGTGAAGATGCGCGCCGACGGGTCACTGAAGGAAGTGAGGTGACGCCCGGTGCGAACGAAGTGAGCGCCGATGGTCCAATGGTAGGACATTAGCTTCCCAAGCTAATAGTCCGGGTTCAATTCCCGGTCGGCGCATTTCTACTCCGAACGAAGTGAGGAGTGAAATCGCCGCAGCGGAAATTGAAGCAGCGAGCAACTTGTTGCGAGTGAGGTTCAATTCCCGGTCGGCGCACTCCCTGCCGCCGTTCGCCGACCGACGTTCGCCTCGTTTCCCTCGGTGGAACTCCCGGTCGGCACACTGATTTTTCACTCTCGACGGGATGATACGGGTATGAGCCGAAACGAGGGCGATTCGAGGGGTGAGACGCGGGTCGGTTCGGTCGAACGCATCCACGTCGCGTCGGGGACGGGCGGCGACCCGGAGTCGCGAGAGTCCGTCAGGGCCGTCGCGGGCCGCGGCCTCGAAGGGGACCGGTACTTCGACGGCGACGGCATCTACAACGACCGAGACGACTTGGAGCCGAGTGACGTCACGCTCGTCGAGGCCGAAGCGCTGGCGGCCGCCGCCGCGGACTACGACGTGGAGTTCGAACCGGGCGCGCACCGTCGGAACGTCACGACCCGAGGGGTGGCACTCAACCACCTCGTCGGCGAGCGCTTCCGCGTCGGTGAGGCCGTCCTCGAAGGAGTGGGCCTCTGTGAACCCTGCGGCTACATGGAGTCGCTCGCGAACGAACCGGACGCGGCGGCGGCGCTCGAACACCGCGGCGGCCTCGACGCTCGCATCGTCGAGTCGGGGCGCATCGCCGTCGGAGACGACGTGAACTGGTGAGCGACGAGCGCTGACCGGGTCCGATCGGTCGCCGATTACGACGCCGACCGGGACGTCGAGCGACAGGCGTCTACTCCGCCGGCGTCCCCGTCCCGCACACGTCGGGTTCGTGTTCGACCCACAGGCCGAGTCCGGCGTCGTCGTTCACGCGGGCTTCGAGTCCGTAGCAGTCGAGGTCGCTCTCGGCCGTGCTGAACGTCTTCCACTCGCTCCGGTCGTCGACGCGGAAGTGCACCTCGTACGCCGCCTCGGCGGCGGCGTCGGCCCACGGGCCCTCGACGGCGACGGCGGCGGCGTCCTCACCGGCGGCCGAGAGGTCGTACGACGACCAGAAGGCGACTTCGTCGCCGCGTTCGACCAGCACGTGGACCGTGTGGTCGGCGTCGTGGCGGTTCACCACCCGGACGTAACCGAGACTGGCGGTCCCCTCGGGCCGGTCGTTCTGCGCGTTCACCCCACCACACCCCGCGAGCGCGGAAACGCCCGCCGCAGTCGCGGCGAGGAGTCGGCGTCGCGAGAGCGTGGACTCCCATCCGTTCATGCCTGCGACTATTCGTCGGAGGTGAAAAGCATTCGCGTCGGAGAGAGTCTGTTTTCCGGACGCGTTCAGTCGAGGTACGGCCCGAACGCGCGCGAGTCGAAGAGGGCCAACAGGTCGGCCGTCGCGTCGGCGTCGAACCGGAGGACGCGCCGCCACCACGGCCCCCGCCCCGAGTCGTTCGAGAGGTCGGTGACGATGCGGTTCGCGTCGGCGCCCGCGTCGGGCGAGGAGAGCGGAACCACGCGGTCGAACAGGCGCGAGCGGTCGGTGCCGGCGACGAGGACCTCGGCGTCGAACGTCTCGCGCTTGACGTGCGCGTTGTTGGCGAATCGGGCGCGGTCGGTCGCCGGGAGCGACTCGTACGCCTCGCCCGTGACGGCGACGGCGACTTCGAACGCGCCGACGAGGTACGCGCCCCACTCGGGCGCGAGGTAGTCCGCGGCGTCCGTCTCCGGGCCGTCCGAGGCGTCCGTCTCTGGGCCGTCTGCGGCGTCGACTCCGGGATTCCCGTCGGCGTCGCCGCCCACCGTCTCGTGCCGGTCCAGCGTCGCGTAGAACAGTAGCCAGTCGCCCGGGTCCAGACCCGAGAGCGGCCCGGCCTTCACGCCGTGTTCGTCGCCGTAGGTGTAGCGCTCGCAGAACGGGTAGCCGGCGAACTCGGGGTCCAGGTGGACCCGCGCGTCGCGGACGTCGGCGGGCAGTTCGACGGGCGGGTCGATGTCGGCGTACGTCGGTACCGTCGCGTCCGAGCGCGTGGGTTCTCGCTCGGGGATGGGGACGTAGGCGAACGTGCCGTCGGGGTAGACGGGGCCGCGGACGCCCGGGAGCGTGGTGTTGGCGGCGACGTTGATGGCGATGGCGCGGGGCACGCCGGACGAGGCGGGGCGGGGACTTAGCTCCCACTCGTGAGTCGTGGAGGTGCGCCTCTCGGGGTGCGCCGGCGCACCGGCGCGGCGACTCAGGCGAGTCGGTTCGCGCAGTTCCAGCACCGGTCGAACGTGCGGTCCGGTTCGTTCTCCGTCCCGCAGTGCGGGCAGTAGCGGCCGTCGGACCGACTGTCCGGCCTGTCGGCGGGCGAGTTCGGCGACGCGGCGAGACGCGGCGTCCGCGCGAGACCGCCGCGTTCGGTCCCCTGTGCAACCGTCCCGTCGGGACGGTCCTCGGAGTCCCCGAACACGCCGTCGTACCCCGTCTCGTCGCCGTTGTTCAGGAGGTACCGATACACCAGTAGCTGGAGTACCGTGAGCCCGATGGCGTAGACGACGATCCAACCCCACGGGTCCATACTGTGGTATCGGTTAGCAAGGTACTTTATCGTTCGGGGGAGCGCCGTCGCTCTCGGACGCGGCGCGGCGAGGAGGGTGGAGAACGGCTCAATCGTCGGACCCGGGGTCGGACCCGGAGTCGGACTCGGCGGCGTCTGGGGCGTCGGGCGCGTCCGGCGGCGTGAGCGTGCGTCCGAACTCGTCGAACGTGTCGAGTCCGTCGGGGAGGTCGCACGGAATCCGTCGCTCCTCCTGTCGGTTGACGAGGCGGTCCGCGACGGGGTCGGCGACCGACTCCCAGCCGGGTTTGACGCGGATGCTCTCGGCGGGCGTGCCGGCGACGACGTGGTGGGCGGGGACGTCGCCCTGCACGACCGACCGCGCGCCGACGACGCTGTTGGTGCCGATTCGGATGCCGGCGCGGACCATCGCGTCGTAGGTGACGCGGGCGTCGTCCTCGACGACGGTGTGGTAGTTCTCGACTGCGGTCTGGTCTACCACGTCGTGGTCGTGGCTGTAGAGGTGAACGCCGTCGGAGATGGAGACCCGGTCGCCGATGGTGAGTCGCCCGCGGTCGTCGAGGTGGACGTCGTCGTGGACGACGGTGTTGTCGCCGACGGAGATGTTGTGGCCGTAGGTGAAGGTGATACCCTTGAAGAACCGGCAGTCGTCCCCGCACTCCTCGAACAGGTGGTCGGCCAGCATCTGTCGGAACCGGAGGGCGAAGTCGACGTTGTCGGCCATCGGCGTCGCGTCGAACTGTCGCCACAGCCACTGCAGGTACTTCGACTCCGTGTACCGGGACTCGTCCTTCTCGGCGTAGTACTCCGACTCCAGCGTGGCGTTGCACGGGTCGTACCCCTGCAGGCGGACCCGTTCGGCCGCCGAGAGGTCCTCGCCCGCCTGCCACCGTTCGTACGCCGCCCGGTCGCCGTGGAGGTCAACGAGCGTCTCTGTGACGACCTCGCACGTGTCCTCCGCCGAGGAGAGCCGTTCGTCCACCTCGTCGATGAACGCCTGCACGTTCCGTTCCGCCTCCGCGGGGAGAGAGGCGTGGACTTTCGTCATCGACTCCGGGTTCGCTCCCGCCGAACTAATCCGTTCGGTTGTGTAGCGCCGTCGGCGAACCGCGACCGTCGCCGCGCGAGCCGGGGCACACGATTGACTACCGCGGTAGTAAACAAACGAATACCGACGGGCACTTTACGCAGTTCGGGGAACGGACGGGTATGACCGACGAGGAGCGTCCGGCGGTCCCGACGGACCGACCGGCGTGGACCCGCGACCACGCGGCGCGGTTGCGCCGCGACGAGACGAACGTCACACCGATAATCTACCCGCCCGAGGCGAACCTGGACGAGGACCTGCACGTCTGGGACACGTGGTGGCTCCGCGACCGAGACGGGTCGCCCGCGGAGGTGAACGGCCGCCGCGTCGTCTTCGCCCTCACGGCGTCGTCGGAACTGCTGCCGGGGAAGCGACACGACGTGGCGACGATTCGGTACTTCCACTCGGCGGACGGCGAGTCCTGGGAGACGGGCGGCCGCGTCTTCGACCCCGAGGGAACGCTCGGGTCCCGGCAGTGGGCCGGGTCGGCCCTGCACGACGACGGCGACGTGTACCTCTACTACACCGCCGCGGGTCTGAGCGACGAACCCGAACTCACCTACTCGCAGCGCATCGCCCTCGCGACGGGCGGCACCATCGACGCCGACGACGGCGGGGTCAGTATCGAGGGGCCGTGGGACCACTCGGTCCTCCTCGAACCCGACGGCGAGTGGTACGAACGCGAGGCGCAGAGCCGCGGGATGACGTACACGTTCCGCGACCCGTGGTTCTTCGAGGACCCCGCCTCCGGCGAGACGTACCTGCTGTTCGAGGCGAACACGCCCGTCCCCGAGGGGTCCGACGCCTGCGACGGGGACGCCGCGCGACAGGCGTTCAACGGGAGCGTCGGCATCGCCCACTCGCCGACGGGCGACCCCACCGAGTTCGAGTTGCGGCCGCCGCTTCTGGACGCCGTCTGCGTGAACCAGGAACTCGAACGCCCGCACCTCGTCGTCCGCGACGGGACGTACTACCTGTTCGTCTCCAGCCACCACCACACGTTCGCGCCGGATATCGAGGGCTACGACGCCCTGTACGGCTTCGTCGCCGACGGCCTGTGCGGCGACTACGAACCGCTGAACGGGCACGGGATGGTCCTGACGAACCCCGCGAACGCGCCGTTTCAGGCGTACTCGTGGCTGGCGTACGACCACGGCGACGAACTGCTCGTCACCTCCTTCTTCAACTACTTCGACTACGACCGGCCGTCGATGGACGACGTCGCCCTCCTCCCCGAGGACGAGCAGATGCGCCGCTTCGGCGGCACCCTCGCGCCGACGGTCAGAGTGGCGCTTGAGGGGTCCGAGACGCGCGTCCGCGGAACGCTCGGGCACGGCCACCTCCCCCTCGCGCGCGAGTCGTTGCCGACGGACCCGTTCGAGGGCGACGTCGGCGCGGAACGCGACCCGTACCGCTACTGACCGCACCGACCGCGCCCCACTCACTCAGTCGCGCGAACGCGCCGGGAACGTCGCGTCGAGTTCCCACGCGTCCATCGACGCGAGTTCGACGGTCCCGCCGACGGCCCGGAGCGACACGCCGTCCGCGTCCGCGCGGGTGGGGTAGACCCGACTCGTCAGACACCGACGTTCGTTCGCGTACAGTTCCAGCACCGACCCGTCGACGAGCACCCGGAGCGACAGCGTCCCGTCCGCCACGGGCATCCGCTGGGGTTCGGTGTCGGGCACGCCGTCGAGGGCGCTCCGCGACCGGTCGACGACCACCTCGTCGCCGTCGTACCGGACGACGGTCCGTTCGTTCCGCGCCGGCGACTCGAACAAACCGAGTTCGAACGTCGCGTCGGCGTCGTCTCGGTGTTTGTCTCCGTCGCTGTTTCCGTCGCCGTCGCCGACGCTGTCTTCGTCGCCGTCGCCGACGCTGTCTTCGTCGCCGTCGCCGACGCTGTCTTCGTCGCCGTCGCCGACGCTAACCTCGAACGCGAGTTCGTAGGCGTTGCCCGACAGGTCCAGCGTCCGCGACGCGCCGGGTTCGAGCGTGAGACGCTCTTCGCGGCGGCGCTTCCCGCGCAGGTCCCGCAGTTCCCGGGCGGGTCGCTGGCGGAGTTCGCCGTCCTCGACGGACAGTTCGCGGGGGACGGTGAGCACTCCCGACCACCCGGCGTGCCACTGCGCCTCCGCGCCGCGCGCCTCCGGCACCCACCCCCACGTGAGGACGCGGCCGTCGTCCGTCCGGGTCGACTGCGGGGCGTAGTAGTCGCCGTAGTCCATCCGCTCGCGGTGGTCGACGTCGAACGAGGGCTCCGAGAGCGACGCGGTGCCGAGGAAGTACTCGACGTGGCTGTAGTTCGAGACGTGCAGCACCTGAGTGTCCCCGAAGTCGAGCAGTTCGGGGCACTCCCAGACGACGCCGTGGCCCTCCCAGTCGCCGACGAGGAGGGGGCCGACGTACTCCCACTCCCGCAGGCCGTCGCCGCGGTAGAGGAGGGCCGCGCCGCCGGTGTCCGCGCGCCCGCGCCGATGAGGTGATACCACGTCCCGTCCTGTCGCCAGACGCAGTGGTCGCGGAACTCCGCGCGCCAGTCGTCCGTCTCCAGCAGGTCGATGCCGGTCGACGGTGCGGGGAAGATGGGGTTGTCGCCGTGTTTCTCCCACGTGTCGAGCGACGGGTCGTCCGTCGTCGCCAGACACGGCAGTTGGTCGCGGCCGCGGCCGCCGGTGTAGACCAGCGTCGGCGTGCCGTCGTCGTCCACGACGGCGCACCCCGACCAGACGCCGTCGCGGTCCGGGCCGTCGGCGTCGGGCGCGAGGGCGACCGGACGGTCCTCCCAGTGAAGCAGGTCCTCGCTCGTCGCGTGGCCCCAGTGGATGGTGCCGTGGAACGGTCCGCCGGGGTTGTACTGGTAGAACACGTGGTACGTCCCGTCGTACTGGACGACGCCGTTCGGGTCGTTCAGCCACCCGGCGGGCGGGGCGAGGTGGTACCGCGGGCGGCGGTGGTCGTCGGCGAGTTCCGCGCGCATCGCCGCGAACCCCTCGGCGTCGTCGGGTCTGTCGGTGAAGTCCGGACGTCGCTGCGGCGCGCCCGCGAGGAGGGCGAGGGCGTTGCGGACGATTCGTCGCTGCGCCTCCGCCGTCTCGAAGTCCCACGTCGGGAGGAACGCGACTTCGGAGCCCAGGCCGTACACCGCGCCCCGACCGACGCGCCACGCGAACGCCGCCTTCTGGGCGACGTGGAACTCGTCGCCGCGGATGGTCGAGGCGACGACGTCGCCCGACGCGGGGAGGACGCCCTCGTAGCGGGCGTACGGACGCGTCACGTCGGCCGGTTGGGTGTGGAGTTCGCGGAGCGGGAACCCCTCGAACAGGGGGTGGTCGTCGTACATCCGCTTCTTGACGAACCCGCTCGGTTCGGCGGGCGTCTCTGCGCCGACGGCGTCGGGAGCCACCTCGTCGACGCCGAACGGCACGACGGCCGAGAGCGCGTGGAGCGAGAGGAGGAGTCCGCCGTCGGCGGCGAGGAAGTCGGAGACGGCGTCCGCGCAGTCGGCGGCGAGGGCGCGGGTCGTCTCGTCCACCGGGTCGTCGCGGTGCCACCACGCGGCGTCGTAGTCGGCGAGCGAGACGGTGCCGTCGGCGACGGCCGACAGCGGAACGTCGTCCACGTCGGCGACGCCGGCGCACCACTCGCGGGCCGCACGCTGTTCGTCGGTGTAGTCGGTCGCAGAGAGGAACGCGACGCTGGCCGAGAGGTCGTCCATTGCCGACGAGGTTCGAGAGGATGCGTCATTAACTCGTTGTTTAGTACGTTCGTCGACCGTCGGTCGAGGGCGCGTTCGCGTTCCTCGCGGAGAGGTGAGCGAAGCGAACCCGAGGCCGAAAAAGGTGGGGCTAAGTGTCCGCACCGCCAAGGCCGGGATATGCAATACCGGACGCTGGGCGACTCGGACGCGAGGTCAGCGAAGTCGGGTTCGGCGCGTGGGTCGTCGGCACCGACTGGTGGGGCGACCGGACGAAGGCCGACTCCATCGAGATGATCCACCACGCCATCGAGGAGGGAATCACCTACTTCGACACCGGCGACGTGTACGGCCACGGCGAGAGCGAGAAAGTCGTCGGCGAGGCCATCGCCGACTACCGCGACGAGGTCACCCTCGCGACGAAGGTGGGCTACGACTTCTACAACAACCCGCAGGCGGGCCACGGCGAACTCCCGAAGGAGATGACGGGCGAGTGGGTCCGCACCGCGACCGAGAAGAGCCTCGACCGGCTCGGCGTCGACCACGTCGAGGTGCTGCAACTCCACAACGCGAACGTCGACGAGGTGGACGCGGACGTCCTCGAAGCCCTCGACGAACTGAGAGAGGAGGGGCTCGTCGACGCCGTCGGCTGGGCGCTCGGCCCGTCCATCGGCTGGCTGGCCGAGGGCGACATGGCCATCGAGGAGGAGTTCGACTCCCTGCAACTCGTCTGGAACCTCTTCGAACAGGAGGTGGGCAACCACTTCCTCGACACCATCGAGCGCACGGGGTCGTCGACCAGTCTCGTCCCGCGCGTCCCCCACTCCTCGGGCCTCCTGAACGAGCAGGTGACGCCCGAGACGGGCCACGACCTGGACGACCACCGCGGGTTCCGCCCCGACGCGTGGTACGAGACGGGCTGGGAGAAACTGGAGACGCTCCGCTTCCTCGAACGCAGCGACGAGGGGACCTCGTCTGGCTCCCGGACGATGGGGCAGGCCGCCATCGCCTACCTCCTGAGCCACGATCCCGTCGCGTCGGTGACGCCGACGTTCCACACGAAGGAGGACATCACCGAGTGGGCCGCCGCCAGCGACGTGCCCAAGCTCTCTGACGAGGAGATGGCCCGCGTGAGCGACCTGTACGCCGACAACTTCGGCATCGACCGCGACGACGGGATGGACGAACTCCGCTCCTCGGTGGGCGGCGACGACATCGACGCCGCGGGCATCGACAAGCGCCCCGCCACCGGCCCGCGCAACTCCGCCGACTGAGCGCCGTGCGCCGACGCACCAAGCGTCCTCGGACTGACCGCCGCCGCCCACCTGACGCTCGCCGCGTGGATTCGACGGGACGCCCGCTCCCGCGGCGTCGACGCCGCGCCGTGGGACACGCTGACGCTCCTCGGCGGCCTGTTCGGCGTCCTCGGCTACCTCCGATCGCGGGCCGACGGGGCCGAGTCGGCCGCCGTCGACGCCGAGTAGCCTCGCGGCCCCCGCCGCCGCGCCGACGCCGTCGGCGATGCGTGACCCTCCTCCCGACCCCGTTCACCGCCTGCGACAACGCTTAGGAGCGTGGCGACCGACCGCCGAGACATGACGACAGCGTACGCACCCGGTAGCGTCACCACCGTCTTCGTGCCGCGCTCGGACCCGGCGGAGGGCTCGCTGGGCGTCAGTTTCGCCGTCGAGGACGGCGTGCGAGCCACCGTCGAACCGGCCGATGAGACCACCGTTCGACTGGACGGGTCGACCACAGCGTTCGAACCCGTCGCGGGCGTCCTCGACCGTCTCGGCGTCACGGCCGCCGTCTCGCTCTCGGCCGACGCGCCGGTCGGACGCGGCTTCGGCGCGAGTGGTGCGGCGACGCTCGCCACCGCTCTCGCCGTCGTCGCGGAGTTCGACCTCGACGCGGACCGCGAGGACGCCCTCGAGGCGGCCCACCGCGCCGAAGTCACCGCCGGGACGGGTCTCGGAGACGTGTTCGTGCAGGACGTGGGCGGGTTCGTGTGGAACACCGGCGACGGCCGCGACCGGACCGAACGCACCGACCGCATCGAGTACAGTTCGATGGGCGACATCGCCACGCGGGACGTTCTCGACGACGAGTCCGCGGTGGCGAACGTCGCCGACGCGGGCACCGAGACGCTCTCGGCGTTCCACCCCGGCGACTCCCTGCAGGCGTGGTTCGAGGCGTCGTGGGCGTCGCGCAGCGAACCGAACTGCCGACGGCGTCCGTCGAACGGACGGTCGAACGCGTCGTCGACGCCGGCGGCGCGGCGACGATGGCGATGGTGGGTGAGACGGTGCTGGCGACGGGCGTCGACGGCGTCCTCGACTCGGAGACGCGCGTCACGAACGAGGGCGCTCACGTGCTGTAGGCACCGAAAGTAACTTTCATCTGGTTGTCGAATCGCCGCGTATGACCCTCCTCGAACGAATCGGCGACTGGCTCGCCGCCACGCCCGCGCCGTCCGGGACAGCCCGCCGCTCGCGGGCGTCGTCGCCGGACTGTGGCTGTTTCTCGTCGTCCTCGCCAGCGGCGGCAACCCGCTGATGGCGTTTCTCACGGTGGCACCCCTCGTGATGCTCGGGATGTACGCCGTCGACTGGGTGCTCGGCTACCTCCGCGGCGACGGCACCGAGACGCGGCAGTCGAGCGAGTCCGCCGCGCCGTACGAACCGGCCGACGAGGAGTCGGCCATCGCCCGCCTCCGCGAACGCTACGCCGCCGGCGACGTGGACCACGCGGAGTTCGAGCGACGACTGGACGCACTCGTCGAGACGGAGAGCGTCGCGCGCGACGATGCGGGGTCACAGACGCGAACGCGGACGCTCGAACGACGGGAAGTGAACCGGTAGCGCACCCCCTCGTTTCCGTTCGAAACCGAGCGACAGCGCCGCCGTCGGCGCGCAGTCGCAACCGTCTCGGCGACGGACAGAAAGAGAGACAGTCGCCCGTCTCGGCGCGACTCGGTTACGCGAGGAAGACGTGTCGCGGGCGGTCCGCGAGGACGTCGCGGCCCCACTGGACGGTGTCGCGGAAGTCGTCCGACCGGAAGAAGCCCATCGCGTCCTCGCGGGAGTCCCACTGGCTGGCGATGAACATGTCGTTCTCGTCCTCGCGGTTGACCATCAGGTCGGTGTCCTGGTGGCCGTCGATGTCGGCGAGTGCGTCGCCGACGGTGTCGAACTTCTGGACGAAGTCCTCGCGGTAGTCGGGCTTGACGGTGTAGAACATCCCCATCGTGCCGAATCCGGACTCCTCGCCGGCGCGCGAGACGATGCCGGGCAGTTCCGAGAGGAACCCGGCGGCCGTCTCCGCCGCCGACTGCGTCTCCCAGATGGAGACGACGGCGGTCCGTTCGCGTTCGAGAGCCTCGTAGACGGCCGTCTTGACGTGCGTCCCGTAGTGGTCGAAGTTGCCGCGGAGACCCTCCACCTCCTCGAACAGTTCGTCGGTGTCGGCCTCCGAGTAGAGCACCGTGGCGTACACGTCCTCGCCGTGGGGTTTGCCCGCGTAGATGTTCAGGTCCTCGAGTTCGCCGCGGATGTCGTCCGCCTCCGTCTCGTCGCTCTCGGCGGACTCGCCGTGCGGGGAGTCGCCGTGCGTGTGTCCGCCGCCGCCGTGTGCGCCGCCGTGGTCGCCGCCCCCGTGGGGGGAGTCACCGTGGGCGTGGCCGTGCGCCGACCCGTGCGCGCCGTGTTCGGCGTGGGCGGCCGCCTCGTCGTGTTCGGCCGTGGGGACCGACTCCCCGTCGAGGTACGCGCCCAGGTCGGCGGGCGGGAACCGGCGGCCGACGTAGAACTGGCCGAACTCGCCGTACTTCGAGGAGACGTCGTCGAAGCGCATGTCGTAGACGATGTCCTTGATGTCCGTGGGGTCCTCGGCGAACAGCGTCACGCCCCACTCGAAGTCGTCGAAGCCGACGGAGGAGGCGATGACCTGCTTTATCTTCCCGGCGTACTCGCGGCCGGTGTCGCCGTGGACGGACATCATCTCGGCGCGTTCGTCGAACGGCAGGTCGTACCAGTTGTGTTTCTCGCCGCGGCGCTTCGACATCGGATAGAAGGCGACGTACTGGTCGTCGGGGACGTCGGGTTCGAGTTTCCCCTCGATGTAGCGGCGCAGACCCTCGTCGATGTCGGCGTCCTCGTCCTCGAAGTACTCCTGCGAGACGTACCCCGACACCTCGGTGACGGAGACGTACGAGGTGGCCTGTTCGGTGAAGTTCGCGAGCGACGTGCGCTCGAACTGCCGTTCGGCCCGCGAGAGGTCGTCGAGCGTGGGGCGGAAGTGGACGACGAGCAGGTCCGCCTTGTGGCCGAGGACGGAGAAGACGGCCGACGTTCCCTCGTCGGCGTCCTCGACGGCCTCGTGCGCGCGGAGGTACTCGACGCCCTCGCCGACGGCGCGGTCGCGTTCGTGTTCGGGCGCGTCGCGCCACGCGTCCCAGTCCACGGTTCGGAAGTCGTGCAGGACGAACCAACCCTCGTCGGTCGGTGGGGCTTCTGGCATGTCCGCACGTTAGCGTTTCTCCCGTATGGGAGTTGCGAGTCGTCCCCGCGGATACGACGCGCGTACCCCTCCGAGCGTCACCCGACTCGGACGCTGAACCGGCCGCGACGGCGCGCGCTGGCCGACGTATCGCGGACCGGAAATTCCCGCGACGACCGAAACCCTTTCACAGAGAGGGTCGGAACCTTCGCCCGATGCGGAAGAGTGGCCCCCCGAAGGGACTCATCTCGTACCTCGTGCTCGAACTCTTGGACGAGAAGCCGCGGTACGGCTACGAGATACTGAAGGAAATAAACGACATCAGCGGCGGCCACTGGGAGCCCTCGTACGGGTCCGTCTACCCCATCCTGTACAAGTTCGAGGACAAGGGCTGGGCCACCCGAATCGAACGCGAGGAGGAGTCCGACCGGAAGTACTTCGAACTCACCGACGCCGGCCGGGAGGAACTCACCGAGAAGCGTCGGGAGTCCGGCGGGAAGGCGGCCGACTTCGGCGACATCATCCTCGGCTTCTACCACGTCTACGTCGCCTTCGCCACCGACGACCGGTTCGAGGTGGAGACGGCCGACGGTCTCTGGCGGTTCGACGAGACGTTCAGTTCGTGGATCATCGAACAGTTGATTCGCCACCACGAACGCGACTTCGGCACGTTCGAGCGAATCGACGCGACGCCCGAGGAGTTCTACGAGCGAGAGGGCGTCGAGTACGACGAGGACTGACCCGCCGCCGGCGTCGCCGGCGGAGGCGACTCCGAAACGGTCGCGGCGTCAGCCGCTCAGCACCGTCGGCCCGAACACGAGGAGGAGCAGCGACAGCAGCATCGTCACGCCGACGCCCGTCGTGATGGTGCGGACGACGGTGTACGGCTGCGAGACGGGGAGCCGCGAGACGACGGCCTCCGCGCTGGTCCGCAGGATGCGCCCGCCGTCGAGCGGGTAGCCCGGGATGCAGTTGAACATGCCGAGCTGGAGGTTTATCCACGCCATCCAGAAGCAGACGTTGGCGAGGAGGAACACCCCCGACCCGAGGAACGCGAGCGGTCCGGTCACCGCGTAGAAGTTGGCGACGTTGCTCGTGAACCCCGGGAAGTTGGGGATGCCGAGGACGAGGGAGGCAAGCGGGAGGATGAGCGCGACGTACACCGCGCTGAGCGGCGAGTCCGCGATGGCCCCCGAGATGCCGAGGGCGTCGGGGCCGCCGTCGCCGCCGAGGAGGGCGACGTACGTGCCCGCGGGGTACGACTGCACGCCGAAGTCGGTGAGCAGGAGTCCGCTCGACCCGGGGAACAGGTTGACGCCGAGGAACGCGCCGCCGTCGCGCGGGTTCTCGCCCAGCGTCACCTGATACGTCTCGAACCCGCCGTCGACGTGGAGTTCGACGGGCACCGTCGTGCCGGGGTCGATGCCGTCCAGCACCCGGTCGAGGTCGGAGGAGGAGGTGACGCGTTCGCCGTCGATGGCGGTGACGATGACGCTCTCACCGGTCGGCGCACCCGCGCTTCCGAGAGGGCCGTCGGCCGTCGCCCCCGTGACGTACGCGCCGACGGGGATGGTGACCGTCCCGCGCGAGGTGGTGACGCTGGCGAACCTGTCGTCGCCGACCGCTTCGGAGAACCCGCGCTGGGTGTAGACGGGGGTGCCGTTCACCTGCGTGACGGTTATCGGCTGGTCGGACACCGAGAGGTTCGCAGGGTTGCCCGCGACGGAGCCGGCGACGATGAGCGACCGCTGGACCGTCACCGTCCGCGTCTCGCGGTCCGCGGCGCTCTCGCCGCCGTCGAGTTCGACCTCGACCTGCGCGGCGTCCGTCGAACGGAGCGCCGACTGGAGCGTCGTCTCGTTGTCGACGGGCGCGCCGCCGACGGCGGTGATGCGGTCGCCCTGTCCGATTCCGGCCGCGGCGGCGGGCGACCCGTCGTACGACCCGGCGACGGCCATGCCGGGTGCGACGGCGATAGAGCCGATGACGGGGCCGAACAGGAGGGCGAACGCGACGATGGTGACGGCGAAGTTGTTCGTCACGCCGGCGGCGAACATCCGGGACTTGCCGCCGCGGTCGGCCTTCCGCTGGCTCTCCTCGTCGGGTTCGACGAACGCGCCGAGGGGCAGAATCGTGAACAGGAAGAGGCCCATCGACTCGATTTCGATGTCCTCGACGCGGCAGAGGATGCCGTGGCCGCCCTCGTGGACGACGAGGCCGACGAGGAGACCGAAGATTATCTCGGGGGCGACCGACAGGGGGAGGAAGTCGTTGACGCCCGGGATGACGAGGAAGTTCTGCGGTTGGTTCACCGCGGAGGGCGCGGGCGGGTTCTGGAGGATGAGGATGCCCTGCACGAGGAGGAACAGGAACATCCCGACCATGATGACGATGGCCGTCCCGAGACCGAAGTTGGTCCACGCCCGCCAGAACCGCTTCGGCGTGGCGACCCAGTCGATGAAGTCGCGCCCGCGCTTCGTGTGGACGGTCGTGAACGGCCCCTGGATGCGGACCGACGAGGGCAGCAGACCGCGGCGGCGCAAGAGGAGGGCGACGAGAGAGTACGCCAGCAGACCGACGAGTACCCACAGTAGGGTGTTCATCGTCGGGACAAGGGGATGAGCGCTGAAAGACGTTCGGATTGCTACCGCCGCACAGTCAGCCGCGGCCCGTCACTCGTCGGGCGATTCGGTGCCCGCTTCGGCCACCTCGTCTTCGAACGCAATCTCCGCGAACTCCGCGTCGTCGCTCGCCGTGACGCGACGGTACAGGAGGTAGCCCGCGGCCGCGACGAGTGCGAGGACGACCATCGTCCGGAGCAGTCGGCGACCGGTCGAGGACGCCGTCGACGCCGTCGCGTCGTCGTCGATGGGTATCTCGACCCGGTCGGAGTCGGTGTCGTCGGTTCCTTCGCGCCCGAAGTTGAGTTCGATGAGTGCCATTGTGACCTCCGCGTCGGCGCGCAGACGCCGGAGCGGAGTCGAAACGCTCGTCGTCCGGGTGAGTCCGACGCAGGGAGAGGGGTACGCGAGAGAACGGCATAAATCTGCCCGCGTCGCCCGAAACCCTATCCCGGAGAGCGAGGAATCTCTCGACGAACGAATGTTCGACGGCGACCACTACGAAGTCAGACAGAAGATTCGCCTCGGGAACAAGTACCGCGTCTACGAGGGTGACACGCCGATTCTGGAGTCCGCACAGAAGAAGTTCCGACTGAAGGAGGACTTCCGCTTCACCGACCCGGACACGGGCGACGAACGGTTCCGCGTGAAGGCCGACAGCGTCCTCGACATCGCCTCGGCGTACGACATCGAGGACGTCGAGACGGGCGAACGCGTCGGCTCCGTGAAGCGGAGCGCGTTCTCGTTCTTCAAGCACGAGTACGAACTGCTCGGCCCGGACGGGGAGACGGTTGCCACCGTCGTCGAGGACAACGTGCCGATGGCCCTCGCCAGACGCTTCCTCTCGACGCTCATCCCGTTCAGTTACGACATCGTCTCGCCGACGGGCGAGACGCTGGGCGAAGCCTCGGAGGCGTTCGCGGTCCGCGACAAGTACGAAATCGACCTGTACGGCGGCGTCGACCCGCGACTCGCCGTCGTCGGGATGGTCGTCATCGACGCCATCGAGGAGAACTGAGCGGCGTCGGTCCGCGGCGGGACCGAGGAGAGAGCGGCTACTCCTCGCGCCGCAGTCGCTTCACGACGAACGTCCGGTCCAAGTCGCCGAGGAACTCGCCGAGGCGCGGCCCCTGCGGTTGGTCGAAGAACAGGCGATAGCCCGCGCCGAACAGGTCGCTCACCTCCACGTCGTGCCGTCGGGCGGTCTCGTATATCTCGCCCTGAATCTCCTCGCCGTCGTGGCCGGCGGCGACGAAGTCAGCCAGGTCGTCCAGCGCCGCCGCCACGTCGCGTCGACGTCGGCGTCGGGCAACTCGACCTGCAGGCGGTAGTTGTACGCGTTGTCCATCCGCTCGGCCCACGCCCGCGCCTTCTCGACGCGTTCGAGTGCCTCCTCGACGGCCCACTCGGGCGTCTCGTCGGTGAAGTGCCCCTCGTTGCGGGCCATCTGCACGCGCACCTCCCGGTCGTCGGTCATGCCGAGGACGGCCGCGAACGTGTAGGGCAGTCGGACCCGGTCCTCGCGCACCTCGTCGACGACGAACGGGTAGGCACGTTCGGCGAACGCCGTCAGGTTCTCGTCGTCCACCTCGCCGAAGTAGGCGCGTTCGAACCGGTCGAAGTCGTCGACGAGTTGGTCGAGTCGCGAGAGGTCGAGGTTGCGCGCCTTCTTCGGGTCGAGAACGAAGAAGTACCGGAGGACTTCGGGCTCCAGCAGTTCGAGAATCTCGGGGACGGTGACGACGTTCCCGGCCGAAGAGGAGAGCGCCTCGCCGTTCAGCGTGAACCACTCGTACGTCATCGGCACCGGCGGTTCGATGCCGAGGACGTTCCGAGCGATGTCCTCGCCGGAGGGCCACGACCCCTCGGCGTGGTCCTTGCCGAACGGTTCGAAGTCGACGCCCAGCACCTGCCACTGGCCGGGCCACTCGAACCGCCACGGGAGTTTGCCCTCTCTGAACGTCGCGGTTCCCTCGTGACCGCACCCGTCGATGGTCTCGTCGCCGACGGTCATGTCGGTGCAGACGTAGTCGACCGTCTCCGCGTCGAGGTCGATGTCGGTGACCGTCTCGGTTATCTTCCCGCAGGCCTCGCAGACGGGGTTGAACGGGACGTACTCCTCGTCGACCTTCCGCTGGTACTTCGAGAGCACCGCGCGGGCGTCGTCGCGTCCGACAGCACCCGTTCGACGACGGGGTCGAACGCGCCCTCCTCGTACAGTTCGGTGTTCGACAGCATCTCGACGGGGACGCCGAGTCGGTCGGCGTCGGCCTTCAGGAGGTTCGCGAAGTGGGCCGCGTACGACTCCGCCTCGCCGAACGGGTCGGGTATCGACGTGTACGGCTTGCCGAGGTTGCGCCCGAGTGCGCCGGCGTCGACGTCGCCCAGACCGACGATGTTACCGTCGGCGTCGGCGAGTTTCCGGGGGAGTTTTCGGAGCGGGTCTTTGTCGTCGCTGGTGAACACCTGCCGGACCTCGTGGCCGCGTTCGCGGAGCACTTCGGCGACGAAGTAGCCGCGCATTATCTCGTTGAAGTTGCCGAGGTGGGCGACGCCGGACGGGGAGACGCCGCCCTTGATGACGATGGGTTCCTCGGGGTCGCGCGCCGCTATCTCGTCGGCCACGCTGTCGGCCCAGAACGCGCGGTGTCCGGCGTTCTCGACGGTCTCGTCGGCGGATTCGGAGTCGTCAGTCGTCTCGTCGGTCATCTATCGCTGGGCCCAGTAGCTCGGTTCGTCGGCGGTGCCGTCGGGGATGATGTCGGTGCCCGAGTGCTCGCCGCGCATGACGGCGCGTTCGATTCGTTCGGGGTCCGTCCCGTCGAGGACGATGGTGCGCATGCCCGACCGCTCGATGAGTTTGGCGGCGAGCAGGTCCACGGGCGCGGAGGCACCGGCGTCGCGGCTCATCGGCGCGATGACGTCCACGAGGTCCGACGCGGAGAGTTCTTCGTAGCGTTGCGCGCTGTCGTCCACGTTCGGGTCCGCGTCGAAGACGCCGTCCGCGCTCGTGGCGTACACGAGCAGGTCGGCGTCGACGTACTCGGCGAGGGCGGCGGCGACGGCGTCCGTCGTCTGGCCGGGCATCACGCCGCCCATCACGGAGATGTCGCCGCGGCGGATGGAGTCGCCCGCCTCCTCGTAGTCGTGCGCCACCTTCGGGTCGACCTTCGGACCGAGGGCGGCGATGAGGAGGCGCGCGTTGATGCGCGTCACGTCGATGCCGATCTGGTCGAGTTGGACCTCGTTCGCGCCGAGGTCACGCGCCGCGTTGATGTAGTCGCGGGCGACGCCGCCGCCGCCGACGACGGCACCGAGTTCGACCCCCTCGCGGGCGAGGCGTTCGATGACGGCCGCGTGGCCCTCTACGCGCCGAGCGTCTAAGTCCGGCGCGAGCACACTCCCTCCGATAGAAACGACGACTCTCATTGGACCGTGGTTGCCGCGAACCGGGCTTAAGGGTTATCAACCACGGCGGTGTCGCCCGTCCGAAACGTCGCCGGCGAGGGAATGCAGCCGACAGTATAAAGCCGGTCGCACGCCCGGTTTTTCTACATGCACGTACTCGGAGCCGTCGGGCCGGGGGCGACGGCCGTTCTGGAACGCGTCGCCCCGCGTCTCGACGGGCGCGTCGCCACCGTGGAATCGGGAGACGGGAGGAAGAGCGAATCGCGTCCCGACGGAGTCGAAGCCACCCACGCGCTCGGCGGAGACGGGTCGTGGCGCGGGTCGGGGACCGGCCGTTCGCTGGACCGACTGCTCGACGACCTGTCCGCCCGACACGACTACGCGTTGCTCTCGGGGTTCCCCGAGGCCACCGTCCCCACCGTCGCCCTCGGCGGTGCGGACGCCGCGAACGTCGTCCTCGAAGCGGCCGACGCCGACGAACTCGCCGCGCGGCGGAAGTCGACCACGGCGGCTACGCTTCG
>NZ_WPCD01000318.1:0-2330 GCF_009741955.1 Halogeometricum sp. CBA1124
GATGGCGATGTACATCGCGAGGAGGACGGCCGCGGGCGCGTTGATGGTCATCGAGGTGGACACCTCGTCCAGCGGGATGCCGTCGAAGACGACTTCCATGTCGCGCAGGCTGTCGATGGCGACGCCCGCCTTCCCGACTTCGCCGGCGGCCATCGCGGCGTCCGAGTCGTACCCCTTCTGCGTGGGCAGGTCGAACGCCATCGACAGCCCCGAGGAGCCCTCGTCGATGAGGTACTCGAACCGCTCGTTCGTCTCCGTGGCGGTGCCCATGCCCGCGTACTGCCGCATCGTCCACAGGCGGCCGCGGTGCATCGTCGGGTAGACGCCGCGCGTGTACGGTTCCTCGCCGGGGAACCCGGCGTCCGCGCGGTAGTCGTGGTCGTCGATGTCGGCGGGCGTGTAGAGTCGCTGCACCTCCTGACCTTCCGTGTCGGTCGTGAACTCCTCCTCGCGCTCCCCGAATCGCTCCAGCGTCGGCGAGAGCGTCTCCTCCTCCCACTCCGCCTTCGCCTCGCGGATACGGTCCAGCTCGTCGGGGTCGAACATGGTCGAAGATGACGGAGGGCGGCGACTTAACAGCGTGGATTGAGGGGACGGGGCCGCCGCGGGGGTACGCTGACGTGCCCGCGTCCCGAACGACCCCCATGGACACGGACGACCTGCGCCGGTATCTGTCCGGATTGGCGCCCGACCACGACGACGTACAGGCGGAGATGGCCGACTACGCCGACCGCGAGGGGTTCCCCATCGTCGGTCCGGCGGCGGGCGGGACCCTCCGCGTCCTCGCCCGCCTCGTCGACGCCGAGTCCGTCTTCGAGTTCGGGTCCGGCTTCGGCTACTCCGCGTCGTGGTGGGCGCGCGGGATGCGCGCCGGGCGCGTCGTCCTGACGGAGATAGACCCCGAGGAACTGGACATGGGCCGCGAGTGGCTCCCCGCGGGCGACTACGCCCCGTCGTTCGACTACCGCGAGGGCGACGCGCTCTCCGTCGTCGAGGAGTACGACGGCCCGTTCGACTGCGTCCTCGTGGACCACCAGAAGGAGCGCTACGCGGACGGCTTCCACGCGGTCCGCGAGAAGGTCGCCCCCGGCGGCGTCGTCGTCGCCGACAACGTCGTCCGCGGGCCGGCGGACTTCGACACCCTCGTCGCCTACGCCGAGGGCGAACCGGTGCCGGACGACGCGTCGGCGCAGACGCGCGGCATCGCCGCGTACCTCGACGCCGTGCGCGCGGCGGCGGACTTCGAGACGACGATACTCCCCGTCGGCAGCGGACTGGCCGTCAGCACGCGGGTGTGAGGGCCGACGAACCGGTCCGCCCCGCCCGCGATCGGCGGTCACACTTTTCCCTCCGCGGCCGGTACGTTAGTTGGCATTCGGACAGTCCGGAATCAACTCCCTGACTGTCCGGAATTAACTGTCGCACGGCGGACGGTGTCCGTGCACGCGGTCTCCCCGAATCCGACCGACCCGCCCCCAGAGACGTCGCTCCGGTCGCGTCGGACTACCGACTACTCATGGCTCAGGATACGACTCTCCAAGACGGCACAGGCGAACTGTTCTCGACACTGACGGCGTTCTTCACCCGCTACGGATTGGCGTTCGTGATGGTCGCGAGTTACTTCGGTTCCGGGTCGGTGTTCATCGCCAGTTCGGCCGGCGTCCGCTACGGCTACGCGTTGCTGTGGGCCATCGTCGGCGCGGTGTTGCTCGGATTCATGGCGCAGGACATGAGCGCCCGCCTCGGTATCTTCGGCGACTCGCTCACCGACTTCGCACGTCGAAAACTCGGCCGTACCGGCGCGACGGCCGTCGCCGTGCTGCTGTCGGTCGGTTGCGTCGCGTGGGGCCTCGAACTCACTGCCGCCGTCGGGAAGGGCGTCTCGCTCCTCCTCGGCGACGTGGTGGGCTGGATGCCGCTGGCCGTCCTCACTGCGCTCCTGGCCATCGTCGTCGGCATCCTCGGCTACAGTTACGTCGAACGGCTCATGACGGGCATGATGCTCGGTCTGCTCGTCGCCTACGTCGCCGTCGCCACCGCCGCCACGCCCGACGTCGGCGCCATCGCCGCCGGGTTCGTCCCGAGCGTCCCCGAGGCCGGTGCCGTCACGCTCGTCGTGGGCATCCTCGGCACCACCGCGCTGTGGCCGAACTTCTTCCTCGAAGCGACGCTCGTCGAGGAGAAGGGCTGGACCGACGCGAGCGACCTCTCGAACATCCGCCGGGACCTCGGCGTCGGCTACGCCGTCGGCGGCCTGACAACCGTCGCCATCGTCGTCTGCGCCGCCGCCATCCTCCGGCGGGCCGGTTCGACCGCCTCATCGAGGTGCC
>NZ_WPCD01000124.1:0-10957 GCF_009741955.1 Halogeometricum sp. CBA1124
GCGTGAGGAGGACGCCCGCGTCGCGACGACGTACCGGCCGGGTTCGACCGCGAGGGTGCCCGACACGTTGCCGAGGGCCTCCCGCGTCGCGTCGGCGACGCTCTCGAGGTCGAGGGGCGGTTCGTCCTCGCGGTAGGGCACGCCGAACCCGCCGCCCACGTCCACGAACTCGAGGGGGCCGACGCGGGACGCCACCTCGCGGGCGAGTTCGCCCATCCGTCGGACCAGTTCGCGGTGGTTCGACAGGTCGTCGCCGGAGATACCGCTCCCGGCGTGGGCGTGCAGGCCGACGAGTTCGAAGTCGTCGGCGACGGACTCGGCCAACTCGGCCACGTCGTCGTACGGGACGCCGAACTTCGCGTTCGCGCCCGTCTGGACCTTCTCGTGGTGGCCCGCGCCGATGCCCGGGTTGGCGCGGATGCAGAGGCGGCCGTCGAACCCGCGTTCGCGCAGGCGGTCGACGGTGTCCGCCGCGCCGACGGTGACGGTGAGTTCCGGATGGTCGCGCCAGCGGTCCACGACGTGGTCGAGGTCACCCCCCGGCGGGTTGACGGCGGTGTACTGGACATCGCTCCCGTCGTACCCGGCGGCGAGGGCGCGTTCGACCTCGCCCGCGGAGGCGCACTCGGCGGCGAGTCCCGCCTCGCGGACGGTTTCGAGGACGGCGCGGCCCGTGTGGGCCTTCAGCGCGTAGCGCACTTCGGCGTCGGGGAACGCCGCGTCGAGACGGGCGCAGTTCTCCCGCACGCGGTCCAAATCGACGACGTAGAGGGGCGTACCGTGTTCCTCCGCGAGTGCGAGGAGTTCGTCTCCGTCCCACTCGGAGAGCCGTCGAATCCGCGGGTCCGCCTCTCCTCCCCCGCCACCGGCGGGCGTCATCCGCGCAGTGCCTCCTCGCGCCGCGTCTTGTCGAGGGTGTCGTCCTCGATGTCGAGGGCGACGACGGCGGGCTTGTACGCGCCGCCGGCGAAGATGTCGTGGTCGCCGAGCGAGGACTCCACGTAGCGGGTGAACGCTCTGCGGTTCGACGGCAGGTGACCGTACAGCACCTCCTCCTCGACGAGGTCGTAGACGGGGATGCGCGGCGACAGGAGCGTGTTCTCGCCGACGACGGTGTTCTCGCCGACGTGGAAGCCCGAGGTGACCCGACAGCCCGCACCGAGCGAGACGCCGTCTTCGATTATCACGGGCGCGTCCTCGACGGGTTCGAGGACGCCGCCGACGAGGGTGTTCGCGCCCAGCTTGACGTTCTCGCCGAGTTGCGCGCAGGAGCCGACGGTGTCGCAGGAGTCCACGAGGGTCCCGTCGCCGACGTGCGCGCCGACGTTGACGAAGGAAGGTGACATCATGATGCAGTCCGACCCGAGGTACGCCCCCCGGCGGATGGTGGTGCCGTCCGGCGTGTTTCGCGTCCCTCGCTGGCCCAAGTCGGCCGTGCCGCGGAGGGGAAGCACGTCGTAGTACGTCACGCCGCCGTAGTCGCGGGCGATGGTCTCGCGCAGCCCGAAGTTCAGCAGGATGCCTCGCTTGACCCACTCGTTGACCACCCAGCCGTCCGGGCCGGTGTCGCCGACCTGTTCGGCCGCCCGCACGTCGCCCTGTTCGAGGGAGACGAGGAAGGCGTCGAGCGTCGCCAGCGTCTCCGAACCGGCCGTCTCCGCGTCTATCTCGTCGTCTTCGTAGCGCTGCCACAGGTCGTCTATCTCGGATTGGATGCTCATGCGTCGAGTACCTCGTCGAAGTCGTACCGCCCGGCGTCGCGGTCGGCGAGCCAGACGGCGGCGTCGAGGGCGCCGGCGGCGAAGACGCCGCGGGACCCCGCACGGTGCGTCAGGGAGAGTAGTTGGTGGTCGTCGGCGAGCAACACCTCGTGTTCGCCGGTCACGCCGCCCGCGCGGCGGGCGTGGACGCCTATCTCGCCCTCGGTTCGGGGCTGGTCGCCCTCGCGGCCGTAGACGCGGTCGGACGCGCCGCGGACGTCGTCTACCTCGTCGAGCAGGGTGGTCGCCGTCCCCGACGGCGCGTCGCGCTTGCCGTTGTGGTGCGTCTCGGTGACCTCCACGTCGTAGTCGGGGAGGGCGGCGACGGCCTCTCGGACCGCGCGACGAAGCGCCGCGACGCCCCGCGAGAAGTTCGTCGCGTGCAGGAGCGGGACGGACTCGGCCGCCTCGTCCAGCGCCGCGCGCCCGTCCGCGTCGAAGCCGGTGGTGCCGACGACGATGCCGACGCCCGCCTCGGCGCAGGCGGCGGCGTAGTCTGTGCTCGACTCGGGGCCGGTGAAGTCCACCAGCACGTCGGGGTCCGTCTCGGCGAGGTGGGTGGACAGGTCGGCGGCGTCGTGGACGTCGACCCCCGACACCGATTCGACCGGGCTCCGGTTCACCGCGAGGACCACCGACACGTCGTCGCGCCCGGCGGCCACGTCGAGGAGTTCGCGGCCCATCCGACCGGCCGCGCCCGTGACGGCGACGCGGACGGGGTCGCCCATCTACGTCCCCTCCGCCGGTTCGAGCCCCAGCGACTCCTCGCGCGTCGCGTCGAGTTCGTCGAGGGCGGCTTCGAGCGCCTGGCGGTTCTCCGCCGTCAGGTCGGTCAGCGGCGGGCGGAGCGCCCCCGAGGAGTGACCGCGAATCTCCATGGCCGCCTTCACCGGGATGGGGTTCGTCTCGGCGAACAGCAGGCGGTTGAGCGGGCCGAGTTCGTGGTGCAGGTCGCGGGCGCGGTCCATCTCGCTGCCGAGGGCGGCGTCCGCCAGCGCGACCATGCGCTCGGGTTCGACGTTGCCGGTGACGGAGATGACCCCGTCGCCGCCGACAGAGATGACGGGCAGCGTGAGGGCGTCGTCGCCGGACAGCACCGAGAACTCCTCCTCGCGGGTGCGCTCGACGACTTCGGATATCTGGCCGATGTCGCCGCTGGCGGCCTTGTAGCCCGCGATGTTGTCGTGGGAGGCGAGCGCCTCGACCGTCGCCGGTTCGATGTTGCTCCCCGTGCGCGAGGGGACGTTGTAGACGATCTGCGGAACGTCCACCTCGTCGGCGACGGTTCGGTAGTGTTCGACGATGCCCTCCTGTTCGGGCTTGTTGTAGTACGGCGAGATGAGGAGGAGTCCGTCCGCGCCGACGGCCGCGGAGCGTCTGGAGAGTTCGAGGGCCTCGCGGGTCGAGTTCGACCCCGAACCCGCGATGACGGGCACGTCGTCGACGGCGTCCACCACCGTCTCGACAACGGCGACGTGTTCGTCGTGGGTGAGGGTGGCGCTCTCGCCGGTGGAGCCGACGGGAACGAGGCCGGCGACGCCGGCGCGTTCGAGGCGTCGGGCGTCGTCTGCGAGCGTTTCGTGGTCGATGCTTCCGTCCGGGGCGAACGGCGTCGTCATCGCCGGGTAAACCCCTGTCAAGTCGAAGTTCGTCATTTGTGTTGCGTATCGCGTGGTCGGTCAGTCGCCTGCGCGCCGAGTCCGGGAGTCGCCCGGGACGGGGTCGCCACTCCCGCCCAGAGCGTTACGGCGCGCGTTTTTTCGGAAGAAGAGCGCCACGCGTCGCTATCGACCGGCGGCCACCGGACGAGGACGACGTGGTGTGCGTCACACTCGTCTGACTGCGCCACGCGGTCAAATACCTTACGTCGGTCGCAAGAACCGCCGTGCGACCGACCGGCGCGCCAGCCACGTCAATTCATAAGGGATGCTCCCGGGGATTCGAACATGACCGATATCCACCCCGGGCAGCGCGTGGCCATTCTGGCCGACGCACAGAACCTCTACCACTCGGCTCAGAGCCTGTACTCGCGAAACATCGACTACTCGTCGCTGCTGGAGAAGGCCGTCTCCGGTCGGGACCTGACGCGCGCCATCGCGTACGTCGTCCGCGCGGACTCGCCCGACGAAGAGAGCTTCTTCGACGCCCTCGTCGACATCGGCTTCGAGACGAAGATACGGGACATCAAGACGTTCGGCGACGGGTCGAAGAAGGCCGACTGGGACGTCGGGATGAGTCTCGACGCGGTGACGCTGGCGAACCACGTCGACACCATCGTGCTCTGCACGGGCGACGGCGACTTCTCGCGCCTCTGCTCGCACCTCCGGCACGAGGGCGTCCGCGTCGAGGTCATCGCGTTCCAGGAGTCCACCGCCGACGAACTGGTGGCGGCGGCGGACAACTTCCTCGACATGTCCGAGCGACAGGAGACGTTTCTGCTCTGAGCGCCCCTGCGGACCGGGTCAGAACCGGTCGTCGCCCGACGCGCCGCCGTCCCGGTCGGTCGGACCGTCGCCGAAGCCCGTCGTCTCGTCACCGGTCGTCCCGTCGTCGCCGAAGTCGGCCGCGTCGTCGTCGAACGCGTCGTCGTCGAACGCGTCGTCGTCGAAGTCTGCCGTCTCGTCCGCCGGCGACGGCGCGTGGTCCCGGTAGAACGCCGTCGCGTACGTCTGTCGGAACGCGAACAGGAGCATCGTCACGGCCAGCGAGATGGCCGAGAGGAGCAGTACCTCCTGCGTGGAGAACTGGAACGACTGGAACGCCTGCGGCGTCGCGCCGGGCGCCATCCCCTGTCCCTGCGCCGGCAGGTCCTGGAGTTGGTCGAGGTTCTGGAACACGCGGAAGTAGATGGGACCGGAGACGGGGAGCGTCGCCACCGTGCTGACGACGAAACCGATTATCGAGTAGCCGAGCGTGCTGAGGAGGTTCTGACGTACGAGGCGGATGCTCACGCGGAAACTGTCGATGGCGTCCGCGTCGCCGAGCGAGACGGCGACGGGGAAGAACTGGATGAAGAAGAAGACGACGACGAAGGCGAGGAGCACCACTCCGCCGACGATGGCGGCGACGACGGGACTGCCGAGGGCGACGAAGGCGACGAGGCCACCGACGACGCCGACGATGCCCGCCGCGATGCCGAGGCCGACGAGGAGGGCGAGTTCGACGAACTTGGCGACCAAGAGCGGGACGTACCGGTCGCGGCCGACGCGGGTGAGCGTCTCGAGCGACGTCTCGCCGTCGAGCGACTCGGACGCCATCCCGATGATGCCCGCGATGAGAAAGGGCGTCACGAAGAACGTGACCGCCTGCAACACCGTGGGAGCGAGCGGAACGCCGGCCAACTGCAACGCCGACTGCGGGAGCGTCACGAGACCGTACGCGAGACCGACGAGGAACAGGACGGGGTTCCGGCCGAGCGATCCGACCGCGGTGCGGAGCGACTGGAGAGCTGACATGTCCCCCGATTGGACCAACTGCCTGTTAAAAACACACGGTAGGCGGCGGCCGTCGCCGGCGCGCCTCGGTCAGGCCGCCCGTCCGTCGGCCGACCCGAGGAGGCGGACGAGGGCGAGGGCACCGGCGGCGACGGCGGTGGCGGCGAGGAGGACGGAGACGCGGCCGTCCACGCCCGTCGTGAGAAACAGCACGCTGCTGGCGAGGAGGAGGGAGGTTCCGACCGCAGTCTGCCGCGCGTCGATCGACATACTCGTCTCGGAGAGGCGTCCGTCACTTATGCGTTTCTTCGTGCGACGACCGTGCTAACAGCCCACAACGTCCGCGCGGAGCGGGTGGCGTCGCGCGCCGGCCGTCCCAGACCGCGACTGACTTCACGTCGCCGGGGGTAGACGGGGTATGAGCGACGACACCGACGAGACGACGGGCGGGGGCGACGCGACGCTCGCGGACCTCCGAACCGTCGCCGACTACCAGTTCGGCGCGGGCGCGGGCGCGGCACTGTTCCCCGACGACGACCTGACCGTCCGGCGGTCGACGAGCGGTCGACCGAGACAGGTGCTGGCCGACGAGGGGCGCATCGTCTCCTACGGCACCGACGGCCGGTTCACGCTCGGCGTCGAGGGCGGCGTTCGACTGGTCGAGTCGCTCTCCGCGCCGTCGAACCGCGTCACCGTCGGCGAGGAGAGCGAACCGTTCGTCCGCGACGGCAAGAACGCCTTCGCGAAGTTCGTCCGAGCGGCCGACCCCGCGGTTCGACCGGGCGACGAGGTGGCCGTCGTCACCCCCGAGGACGACGTCGTCGGCGTCGGGCGAGCGGAACTGTCCGCCGACGCGATGGCGGACTTCGAGACGGGGATGGCCGTGTTCGTCCGCAACGGCGCGGGCGACCGATAACTCGTTTTCGCGGGCCGTCCCCGCCGGTTCGCTGGCGGCCGCCGATTACAGTCCGAGTGCGGTCAGCACCGGCACGCCCGAGAGCGTCGCGCCGAGGAGGTAGCCGCCGATGGTGCCGCCGTTCAGGAGGGGGAGGCCGGCGTGCGCGCGGCCCTTCAGCACGAGGGCGAGCAGGGCGAACAGGCCGGCGAACGTCCCCAGCATCGCGGTCAACGCGGGGAGCGTCAGCGCCGGCAGTCCGGGGACGCCCAGCGACGGGGCGAGCGTCTTCGGGAGGAAGAACGCGGCGCTTGCGACCATCACGGTGGGCATCACGGCGTCGCCCAGTCCGATGAAGAAGGCGTCGCGGACGCCGTCCTCGGCCGGGGCGGCATCGCCGTCGGCGGCGGCGCGGCCCTCGTCGTCGCCGCCCGTCCCGGCCGCGGATTCGACGGAATCACCGGCGGGGGGTCGCGGCCGCGGCGTCCGCGCGTCCTCGTGGACGTCGTTCGCGTCCGCGAAGTCGTCGTCGAGCAGCGAGTACGACAGCGTGGTCGGGATGACGAGGACGACGGGGATGTTGAGGTCCATCACGCCCTCGGCGAGGTCGAGCATGTGTTCGGTGCCGTAGACGCTGATGGCGTCGTAGACGGCGAGGACTGTCAGGAGCACCACGGCCGGGAGGAGACCGAAACTGATGCCGAACAGGGCCGCCGCGCCGGCGCCCATCAGCACGCCCGCGGTGTCGATGACGTACCACTCGGGGTACGCGACCAGTGCGCCGGCGACGACGAGGGCCGCGCCGACGGCGACGAGACCGGGGAGGAACACCGAGAAGACGTACCACGAGAGCATCCCGCTGGTGACGACGACGAGGGCGCGGACGGCCCAGTCGAAGTCGTACTTGAACGCCGCGAGCATGACGGCGGTGGCGACGAGGATGGCGCCGATGTAGACGAGGCTGTTCGTCGGGTCGGTGGGATCCTCGACGGTTTGGTAGCCCGCGTCGTAGAACGTGGGGACGAGCGCCAGCGCGCCCAACTGGACGAGGAGGAAGACGAGCGTAGCGAGGCCGATGCCGAAGGCGACGCGTGTTCGCATGGGCGGACGTCTGGTGGGGAGGCTATGGGGGTTGTGTTTCAGCGCGCGTAGAGCTTCTCGCCGACCAGCGACGCGGGGTTACCAGAGGTGGTGATGGCCACGTACGGTCGGGAGACGGGGCCGAACACGTCCACGACGCGGCCGACCGAGGAGAGCGACTCGTCGACCACTTCGCGTCCGATGTCCGGGTGTTCAGCACCCTCACAGCGGGCGATGGCGAGGTTCTGTGCGGTCCGCGAGACGGTCCCCACTCGCTGCATCGCCATCAGTCCCGGAGGATGCCGACGTAGGCGGCGACGGCCTGGACGAGGTCGTTCTTCGTCGAGTCGTCGGCTCCCTTGACGACGACGCGCCCGCGCGCGTCCCACTCCTGCGGGTGTCTCACGTCGCGTTCGATGACGGCGTCGTAGCCGATCTGCTGGACCGCTTCGGCTATCTCGTCCACGGTCGGTTCCTCGACGGCGTCTCCGAGCGGCACGCGTCGGCCCGCCGACCGCGACGTCGACGCGTCGAGATAGCGGGGCCAGATGACGTTCTCCACAGCCATAGTCGAACGACCGCGACGCGCCCGTAATACGGTTGTGGTCCGCGCTCGTCGTCGGAGCGACGCCGAGAGCGACGCGCGTCGCTTCGTCCTCAGGTCCGTCCGTCGCCCTCCCGGAGGAAGCGGACGGCCACGTCGCGGCCGTACTCCCGACTGAGGTGGATCCAGAACCGCGCGAGGTGTTCCAGATGGACTGCCGCCGTCAGGTCCCCCGCCGCCACCGGGTCGAAGCCGAGGTCTGCCGCCAGCGTCTCGGCCGCCGCGACGGCGTCGGCGTCGTCGCCCGCGACGAACATGGTCGCCGGGTCGCCGGCCACCACCGGGTCCGTCATGCGGTTCGCCCCGATGGTGTTGAACGCCTTCACGACGCGCGCCTCGGGCGCGGCGTCGGCGACGCGTTCGGCGAGGGAGTCGTCTCCCCGAGCGGTCGGGTACTCGTTCGCCGCGTCGAGGACCGGTTTTCCGGCGAGTGCGTCCCGGAGTTCGCGCGCGACGTCGACGACCACGCCGGCCGGTAGTGCGAGGACGACGACGCCCCGTTCGGCCGCCGCACGCTGCGAGACGACCGTGACGCCCTCGATTCGGTTCGACGCGGGGTCGCGCGACCCGACGACGACGTCGTGACCGGCCGCCGCGAGTCCGGTCGCGAGTGCGGTCCCGACGCTCCCGGTGCCGAGGATTCCCACGTCCATGTCTCCCGATTCGGCCGCCGCGACAAGACGGTACGGACCCGTCGACAGACGAGAGTGTCGCGTCTCGGTGCGGCCGTTCCCGCGTTCAGCGACGCGTCGCCAGCAGGGCCGTCGCGAGGAGGGAGACGAACGCGAGGAGCACGCCGAAGCCGGGCGTACTCGTCCCCGTGGCCGTCTGCGACGCCGCGGGCGTGTCGTCGACGGCCACCGTCGTCGTCGCCTGCGCCGTCGTCTCGGGCGCGTCGCCCGTCGTGGTGGCCATCTCCGTCTCGGCCGCCGTCGCCGTCGCGTTCGACTGGGTCTGCATCGCCCGGTACTCCTCGAACGCCTCGGGGTGGACCGCCTGCATGATGGTCTCGGCGGCGTCGACCGACCGCGGCGCGGGTTGCTGGAGGTAGTTCTCGTTCACCGCGACGACGTTACCCTCCTGCACGGCGGTGGTGCTGTTCCAGGCCGCCGTGCTCGGGACGGACGCGCCGGAGGGGACGACGACGTACTCGGGGTTCATCTCGACCACCGTCTCGGTGTTCACCTGCGCGAAGCCCGTGATGTTGGCCTCCGCGGCCCCGTTCCGCAGGCCGCCCGTGGTCATCACGTCGCCGATGAACGTGTTCGCGCCGGAGGTGTAGCCGTAGAAGTAGTTGAGACCGACGGGCTTCTCCTCGTCCGCGAGGACCTCGCGCATCTGGTCGACGGACGTGCGAATCTCTGCCGCCGACTCGCGTCCCGCCTCGCAGTTGCCGGTGAGGCGGCCGATCTGTTCGGTCTTGTCCGCGACGAACGACAGGGACGTGCCCGCGCCGAAGACGAACACGGGGACGCCCTGCGCGCGAATCTGCTCGACGCGGTCCCGGGCGAACCCGTAGGTGGAGTTCGGGACGAGGACGAGGTCCGGGTTCGCGGCCAGCACGCGTTCGACGCTCGGACCGCCGCCGCCCGAGACGTTCGCCTTCTCGTCCGCGCCGTCGAGGTAGGCGGCGTACTGCGAGACGCCGACCACCTCGTCCGACGCCCCTAGCTCCCACATCGTCTGGGCCGCGCTCGGACTCAGCGTGACGACGCGTTCGGGGTCCGAGTCCACCGTCACCTCGGTTCCGGTCGCGTCCGTCGCGGAGTAGGGAAACGTACACGAGTCTGCCTGTGCCGACGCCGCTCCGACCGTCGTCGCGCCCGCCAGGGGGGCGGCGACGACCAGGAGAAGCGTCACGAGCGTGAGTGTGCTGCGTCGCATGTGGCCCAACCGTGCGACTATTGCAACAAGTATTTACCTAATCCAAGTTGGATTGGATAACGAACATGAGCGTCAGAACGCGGGCCGTCGCGTGGTCGGGCGGCCTGAGCGTCCTCCTCGTCGCCGTCGTCCTCGGGAGCGCCGGCGTCGGCGCCGTCTCCATCCCGCCCGCGACGGTGACGCGGGCCGTCGTCGCGGAACTCCTGCCCGCGGTGGTCCCCGCGGTGTCGGAGGCGCACCGCGTCATCGTCGTCAACGTGCGCCTGCCGCGGATTCTCCTCGCCGCCCTCGTCGGGTTCGCCCTCGCCACCGCGGGCGTCGTGATGCAGGGGTTCTTCCGCAACCCGATGGCGGACCCCTCCATCATCGGCATCTCCTCGGGCGCGGCCGTCGGCGCCGTCGCCACCATCGTCTTTCCGCTCGCTCTCCCGTTCGGACTCGAACTGCAGGGGGCGGCGTTCGTCTCCTCGGTGCTCACCGGCTTCGGCGTCTACCTGCTGGCCACGCGCGACGGGCACACGCCGACGGCGACGCTCCTCCTCGCGGGCGTCGCCGTCCAGACGTTCCTCGGCGCGGTCATCTCCTTCATGATGCTCCAGAGCGGGTGGAGCCTCCGCCGCGTCGTCTACTGGCTGATGGGACACCTCAGCGGGACGACGTGGGGGGAGGTGGGCGTCGTCGCGGCCATCCTCCCGCCGCTGTTTCTCGTCCTCCTCGGCTACGCGAACGACATGAACGTGCTGTTGCTCGGCGAGGCGGACGCCCACAGCCTCGGCATCGAGGTGGAGCGCACGAAGCGCGTCCTCCTCGCGGTGTCGAGCGTCGTCACCGCGGCGGCCGTCGCCGTCTCGGGCGTCATCGGCTTCGTCGGACTCGTCGTCCCCCACGCGATGCGCCTCCTCGTCGGCCCGGACCACCGCGTCCTCCTGCCGACGAGTGCGCTGGCGGGGGCCTCCTTCCTCGTCGCCACGGACACGCTCGCGCGGTCCGGCGCGACGGAGATACCCGTCGGCATCGTCACCGCGGCCATCGGCGCCCCCTTCTTCCTCTACCTCCTCCGCACGCGGGAGGTGCATCGGCTGTGACCGACCGACCGAGCGGGGCGAACGGCGTCACCGGAGACGCCGGAGACGACGGCGTCGACGGCGACACCGCCGGCCGTGCCGCCGAGCCGACGATTCGCGTCTCGGACCTCGACGTCGAACTCGGCGGCGCGTCGATTCTCTCCGGCGTGAACCTGTCCGTCGACGAGGGGTCGTTCGTCGGGCTCATCGGTCCGAACGGCGCGGGGAAGACGACG
>NZ_WPCD01000298.1:0-2937 GCF_009741955.1 Halogeometricum sp. CBA1124
CGTCGCGTCGGCGTCTCGCCGCGCGGCGTCCAGCGACTGTTCGAGGCCGTCCGCGCCCGCGCGGTCATCCGCGGCCGCGACTACGTCGTCCCCGACGACGTGAAGGCGGCGGCCCCCGCGGTGTGTCGCCACCGCCTCGTCCTCACGTCGGACGCGCGCGTCCGCGGCGTCGACTCGCTCGACGTCGTCGACGACGTCCTCGACGAGGTACCCGTCCCGGCCGTGGCGTCGCCCGCGCAGGGGTGAGCGGACGGCGGACGCTCCGGAATCGAGGCGTCACCCGAGGCCGAGGAGGCCGACGACCCACCGGACGACTTCGGACCCCGCGAACAGTCCGCCCTCCGGGCGCGAGAGGCGACGTCCCGTCCAGAGCGCCGCGACCATCGCGACGGAGACGGCGAGTAGCCACGCCAGACTCAGGCCGATGGAACCGCTCAGCGACAGCGGACTGACGAGGGCGCCGACGCCCATGATGACGAGGAGGTTGAACACGTTGCTGCCGACGACGTTTCCGACGCTGACGCCGAGGCGGCCGCGTCGCATCGCCACGAGCGAGACGGCGAACTCCGGCGTGGACGTCCCCGCGGCGACGATAGTGCCGCCGATGACCCACTCGGAGATGCCCGCGCCGCGCGCCAGTCCCGACGCCGCACCCACCATCAGGTCGCCGCTGACGAGGACGACGGCCAGTCCGGCGACCAGGAGGGCGGCGTCGCGCCCGCGGAACTGCACGCGCTCCGTCACCGCGGTGCCGAGGCCCGGCGGGGCGTCCGGCGAGTCGGCCGACTGCGACGCCTCGGTGCCGCCTCGCAACAGGACCGCCGTGTAGACGACGAACAGTCCGACGAGGACGGCCCCCTCCAGTCTGGTCACCACACCGTCGGACACGGCGTACGCGCCGAGGAGCGTGCTGACCACGAGCGCGACGCCGTCGCGGTGCACGAGCGACCGCTCTATCGGGACGACCCGGAGCAACGAGACGACGCCGAGGACGAACGCCAGGTTGTAGATGTTCGACCCGACGACGTTTCCGACGGCGATGTCGCCGAGGCCCTTCAGCGCCTCGTCGGCCGTGACGACGAGTTCGGGCGTCGACGTCCCGGCGGCGACGACGGTCAGCCCGATAGTCAACTCGGACAGGCCGACGCGCCGGGCCAGTCGGACGACCGAGTCGACGAGGAGGCGGGCTCCGACCCACAGCCCCCCGACTGACGCGATTACGATTCCCACCTGGACGGCCTGTTCGGCTGTCATCACCATCTCGAATCGGCCTCGGGTACACGCTTCGGCGGCACCCACATCAATCGGGCGGCGGAGGCCGGGTCACTCCGGTTCCGCCAGCGTCAGCGACGCCGAACAGCACGAGGAGACGTACTCGTCGTGTCGCCGCACCAGTTTGCAGTCGCGGTAGCGACGGGCCACCACCGCGTCGCAGTCGGCACAGGAGAGGACGTACGCGGGGTCAGCGAACCGGCGGACGCGCACCGGCGCGTCCACCGCCCGGGCGCGCCGTTCGAACCGCGGGCCGTGGTCCGTCGTCCCGAACCGCTGGAACTGCTCGACGTGGACCAACTCGTGTCTGAGCGTCGCCGTCCACTCCGTCCGGTCGAACGCGTCGAACGCGGCCCACGTGAGCGACATCGTACACGTCGGCACCGCTCCGTCCCACGACATCGGGTCGCCGACCGTCGCGTCGTCCAGTCGCGGGCGCTTGACGGCGGCGGCGCGTCGCTTCGCCCGCGTCGACACCTCCCACGCGACGCGCGAGAGGTCCACCTCGAACGCGAACGCCTCGACGGCGCGTTCGCAGTACGCGCGGGACCACGCGACGAGTTCCTCGTGCGTCGTCACCGCGGCGAACGACGACTGCGCGTCCGCGTTCGGGCGGTCCGAACCGGCGTCGGCGTCCGAATCGGCGTCGGCACCGCCGGGCGAGTCTCGGGGACGGGCGTCACCAGTCACTGTCCGTTCGTCTCGGGCCGGGGGCAAATCCGTTCGGGTCGACCGACCCGCCGGACTTCGCGACGTTCTCGAACCCCGCACACGTCGCCGCAGCCCCGCCGTTGATATAGTTTGCCACGGCACCCTCCGTATGAACGTCTCAGAGGAGCGACTCCGCGACGACATCGAGGCGAACGCCGCGTTCGGCGAACTGGAGACCGACGAGGGCCGCGGGCGCACCGTCCTCACCGGGACGGACGCGAACGCCGGGGCGCGCGACCACTTCGTCTCCCGCCTCGAAGACGCCGGACTCGACGTCCGCGTGGACGCCGTCGGCACCATCGTCGGCCGGTGGATGCCCGACTCGGCCGACCCGGACGCCGCGCCCGTCGCCGCCGGGAGCCACCTCGACTCGGTGCCGGAGGGCGGCATCTTCGACGGCCCGTTGGGCGTGTACGCCGCGCTGGAGTCGGTGCGGGCGATGCAGGAGGCGGGGACGGAACTCGCCCGCCCCGTCGACGTCGTGTCGTTCACCGAAGAGGAGGGGCAGCGCTTCGCGGGCGGACTGCTCGGGTCGTCCGTCGCCGCCGGCGTCCGGTCCGTCGAGGACGCCCTCGCACTCACCGACGACGAGGGGACTACGCTCGAGTCGGCGCTGGAGTCGATGGGCTACCGCGGCGACGACGCGGTGGACGCGAGCGAGTGGGACTCGTGGCTCGAACTCCACGTCGAACAGGGGACGCGCCTCGAAGACGCCGGCGTCCCGGTGGGCGTCGTCACCGACGTGACGGGCATCTTCCACTGTCAGGTCGAAATCGTGGGGGAGGCCAACCACGCCGGCAGCACCCCGATGCCGGGGCGGCGCGACGCCCTCGCCGCGGCGAGCGAACTCGTCCTCGACGTGGAGTCGACGGCCCAGCACCTCGTCGAGACGGAGAGCGAGTCCGCCGTCGGCACCGTCGGCAAACTGGACGTGTCGCCGAACGCGACGAACGT
>NZ_WPCD01000180.1:0-7423 GCF_009741955.1 Halogeometricum sp. CBA1124
GCCCGGCCCGTAGACGAAGAGATTCGTCTGGTAGCGACGGGCGTCACGACGCCGTCGAGGCGGCGAACGTGACCGCGAGGATGAACGCGAACGCGTTCGCGCCCAGCGTCTGCGCCGCCTCCACCGCGACGGGAATCATCAGCACGACGCTCGCGTTGTTCGAGACGACGTTCGTCAGCAGCGCGGTGACGAGGTAGAACACCCCGAGGACGCCGACTAACGGGAGGTAGTCACCCGTCAGGACGACGAACTCCGCGAGGAGCGCCGCCGCGCCCGAGTTCTCCATGGCGATGCGAGGGGGATGACGCCGGCGAGGAGGAAGACGACGTCCCACTGGACGGCGTCGTACAGTTCCGGCGGGCGGAGACAGTTCGTCGCCACCATCGCCAACGAGCCCGCGAGCGCCGAGACGACGATGGGGACGACGTCGAGTGCCGCGAGGGCGACGACGACGGCGACGATGCCGATGGCGACGGGAATCTTCTCCTCGCGGTAGTGGTGCTGCTCTATCTCCTGGGCGACGATGAAGTTCCGGTTGTCGTCGAGGCGTTCGATGCTCTCGGTCGTCGCCTGCACGAGGAGGGTGTCGCCGACGCGGAGGCTGATGTTGTCCATCCGGCGGCGGATGAGTTCCCCGCCGCGTCGGAGCGCGAGGACCGTCGCGTCGTACCGCTGGCGGAAACTCGCCGACGCCAGCGACTCGCCGACGAGCGACGACCCCGGCGCGACGACGAGTTCGACGAGGTTCTGGCCGGACTGGCCCGCCTCCAGTTCCTCCTCGTCGACGGTGACGTTGGGGACGAGATCCAGCCCCTCCACGTCGATGAGTTCGACCAGCGTGTCGCGGTCGGTTCTGAGCGCGAACACGTCGCCGGCCTGAATCTCCTTCGGCCCCAGCGGTTCGAGGAACACCTGCCCGTCGCGGATGAGTTGGATGAGGTCGAAGTCGAAGTCCGTCTCACCGAGCGCACGCTGAATCTGCTGGCCGACGAGCGGGGAGTCCGCGCGGACGGTCACCTCGGTGAGGTAGTCGGCCATCTCGAACTCCTCGGTCAGGTCGCGTTCGGGCTTGATGCGCTCGGGCGTGAGCCACCGCCCGACGGTGAGCAGGTACACCGTCCCGACGACGCCCACGACCAGACCGAGTTCGGTGAACTCGAACATCGTGAACGACCGGCCGATGAGGCGACCCGAGAGGTCAGACGCGAGGATGTTCGTCGAGGTGCCGATGAGCGTGAGCATCCCGCCGAACATCGAGGCGTACGAGAGCGGAAGGAGCAGTTTCGACGGCGAGGTGCCCCCGCGTTCGGCCAGGTCGGTGACCATCGGCAGGAGGATGGCGACGGCGGCGGTGTTGTTGATGAACCCCGAGATGGGGGCGACGAGGCCGATGGTCGCCCCGAGCTGTCGGTTCTCGCTGTCGCCGGTGAACGACGAAATCTTCGCGCCGAGCATCTGCACGATGCCCGTGCGCTGGACGCCGTCACTCAGGATGAACATCGCCAACACCGTCAACGTCGCCGTGCTGGAGAACCCCGAGAGCGCCTGCTGGGGGTACTGCGCGGGGTCGAACAGGAGAATCGGCTCGGCGAGGAGTCCGGCCGACACCAGCCACCCCGAGGCCGGTTGCGCGAGCATCAGCGTCACCATCACGCCGAGTGCGGTGACGTCCACGGGCACCGGTTCGGTGGCGAAGAACACCAGCGCGAGGAGGATAATCGCGGAGACGACGACGATGCTCGGCGTAATCGTTACCACGTCGTCATCGGACGGACCGGGGTCAGAAAAGGTTGTCTGGTCGCAGTCGCGCGCCGTGAGTCGATTCTGGCGCTTCCGCTCGGTGCAGTACCCGGCCGCGCCCGCGGCCGGCCGGTCATTCCACGACTATCGCGCCCTTCATCCCGAGTGTCTGGTGCGGTCCACAGGCGTACAGGTACGTCCCGGGGTCCTCGAAGTCGTGTTCGAGGTGGACGCCCGGTTCCGAGAACACGCCGTCGGAGCGCACGTCGAGGTCACGGAACACGACGCTGTGCGGGCCGCCGTCCCACCGCCATCTGACGGTCGTCCCCGCCGATACCTTCAGCACCGGCGGGTCGAAGGCGAAGTTGCCGCCGTTACCCGCCGCCCCGACGGTGACCGTCGTCGTCTCGCGCCCCGTCTCGTCGGCGACGCTGCCGTCGAAGTTGCTGCTGTCGACGACCCACGCGTCCACGGCGTCGTTGCCGGTCGACGGCGGTTCCCTGACGACGACGGCGCCCTTCATGCCGTCCTCGCGGTGCGGTTCGGAGACGAAGCGGTACACGCCGGGGTCGTCGAACACGTAGTGGTAGCCGGTCCCGGCCTGCGCGTTCGTGCGACCGCTGTCGAACGTGCCGTCGAGGGCGACGACGTTGTGCTGGCCGCCGTGGCCGGTCCAGTCCCAGCGTACGTTCGTCCCGGGAGGGACCGCTATCACCGGCGGGTCGAACGCCATCTCGTCGCCGACGGGTTCGCCGACGGCGATGGTGGGCTGTGACCCCGGTCCGTACCGTCTGCGGTCGCCGGTGTAGCCGTTGGCGTCCGCGAGCCAGTCGTCTAGCGACTCCGCGGGCGTCGATTCGGCCGTCTCCGTCGCCGTCGATTCGGTCGCGTCGGCCGTCGTCGCGGCCGGCGAATCCGTCGCCGTGCCGTCGCCGTCGGCGCCGATGGCCTGACTGCCGGGACCGCCGGACAGACAGCCGGCGACCGCCGCGAGACTGGCGAGTGCGGTACTCTGGAGGAGTCGTCTTCGGGTGGGGGGACCGTCTCATCGCACTTCCGGTGTCGTGTCGGGTGGATAACAGAACCGTGACGGTTCCCGGAATTTGAAAACTGGGGACGGCCGCTTTCCCCGTCGGGCTTCGAACGGGGCGTCGACGTCGACGGACCGCGCGGACGATGTCGGACGCTCGGTGCGGTTACATCTCCTCGTCGGCCAGTTCCATGTCGGCGACGAGTTCGTACGGGCTCTTGCCCGCTCGGATGCGTCGAGGATGCGGAAGGCGTCCGACGGCGCGAGGAAGTGCCGACAGACGGCCCGGCCCAGCGGCGTCGGTTCGAAGCCGTCGATGAACTTCCACTCCAGCAGTTTCCCGACAGCGTGCTTCGTCGGCACGTCGCCGAGCATCCGGTCGTTCAGTCGCTTGGCCTTCTTGCCGGCGACGATGACGTTCGCAAGCGTCTCCTCGGCGGCGGCGCCCTCGTCGTACACCATCGTCACGTCCTCCATCTCGCCCTTCAGGAGCTTGAACGCCACCTCGTCCTCGGTCATCTCCATAGAGTTGTGGTACGAGGCGTCGGGTTCGACGAGGAGGTACACCGTCCCCTTGTCGTGGTAGTCCGGGCGGCCGGCCCGGCCGAGCATCTGTTCGAACTCTTGGACGGAGAGCCACTCGATGCCCATCGCCAGCGTGTCGAACACCACCTGCGAGGCGGGGAAGTCCACCCCGGCCGCCAGCGCCGCCGTGGTGACGACGGCGGCGAGGTCCTGGTTGCCGAACATCCGTTCGACCTTCTTCCGGCGGCCGTAGTCGAGGCCGGCGTGGTAGGGGGCGGCGTCGTACTCCAGTTTCCTCGCTATCTCGTGACACCGGCGTCTGGAGTTGGTGAAGACGATGGTCTGCCCGCGGTAGCCCTTCGAGGACTTCGTGTCGAATTCGCGCGTGACGAGTTTGTTGATGATGTCGGGTTTCTCGCGCCCGTCGGCGAACGTCACGTGCCGTTCGATGGGGACGGGTCGCTCCTCGAACTCGATGAGCGTCGCGCGCAACTTCCGCGCCAGCGTCTCGGGGTTGCCCACCGTCGCGGAGAGGTACACCCACTGCGCGCCGCCGTAGCCGTCGCGCCGCGTCTGGCGCGTCTCGCAGTAGTGTTTTAGCCGGGATATCATCCCGTCGAGACGGTGGCCGCGTTCGCCCTCCTTCAGCGTGTGCACCTCGTCGATGACGACGGTGGCGACGTCGCCGAGGTCCTTGCCCGTCCGGAGGGCGTGGTCGATGCCCTCGTAGGTGCCGACGATGATGTCGGCGTTCGGGTCGAACCGGTTGCCGTCGTCGTTGATGCGGGAGGCGCCGACGCGGATGGTGACGTTCAGGTGGTCGCCGTACCGGTCCTCGAAGTCCTCGTGCTTCTGGTTGGCGAGGGCGACCAGCGGAACGAGAAACAGCATCTTCCCGTCGCCCTTCAGCGCCCTGTCGACGCCCGCGAGTTCGCCGACGAGCGTCTTCCCCGTCGCCGTCGCACTCACGACCAGTTGGTCGCGGCCCTCGAACAGGCCGTTCTCGACGGAGAGCGACTGGACGGGCAGCAGGGTGTCGAACCGGTCTTCGACCATCGACTGCAGCGTCGGGTGGAGGTCCAGCGTCGACGTCGAGACGAGGTCGATGTCGTCCGTCGTCGCCGAGACGGTGTCGAACTTCGTGAGGTCGGGGTCCAGCCCGCCCTTCAGGAGGTTCGAGATGCGGCCGAGGTCCTGCGTCTCCAGCAGGAGCGACTCCAGTCGCTCCTGGGCCGCCTGGGTCATCGTGCCGGTCCCCGAGAAGTCGAGTTCGCGTTCGAGTTCGCGCTTCGCGCAGTCCGGGCAGATGTACTCGCCGTCGGTCTTGATGGCCGTGTCTTCGGTGATGGGCGAGTAGCGGCCGTTCGAGGCGCAGTAGCGGCAGGTCCGGACGACGAGGGCGTCGAGTTGGTAGCCGTCGAGCATCTCGCGGAACTCGTCGCGACGGGCTTTGGAGGTCTGCTGCGAGATGCGGATGCGCTCGGCTCTGCGGGCGAGTTCGACGAACTGGCTCGGGTCGCGGGGGTCCTCCGAGGACCCGCGCTTCACGCGGAACTTCGCGGGGCGCGGGCCGGCGTTCGTCTCCTGCAGTTCGAGCACCGCGCGGAAGACACGCTCGCCGTCCCGTTGGACGACGACGAGGAAGTCGTCGTTCGTCTCGTGGACGAACAGCGTGTCGACGCGGCCGACCTGTTTGGACACGCCGTCCCGTACGAGGACGGGGTATTTCAGCGGTTCGTCTGCCCGTCGACAGTCGCCCGCACGAGACTCCCTCCCGCGGACGGACGGCCGAACGCCCTACTCCTCGACAACCTGAATCTCGTCGTCGCCGTTCGGCACCGCACAGAGGAACGTCCCCTCCACCTCGGAGTCGTTGCGGTACCAGTGGACGGCGCCCGCCGGGATGAGAAGCGAGTCGCCCGCGGCCACCTCGTACTCCTCGCCCTCGATGCCGACGGTGTACTGCCCGGAGAGGACGTACTGCTCGTGTTCGACCTCGTTCGTGTGCTTCGGGACGCTCGCGCCCGGTTCGAGGACAAACCGCCGGATGGCGAAGTTCGGTGCGCCGTCCGAGGCGTCGACGAGGACGCCCTTCGACATCCCCTCGGCTGCTCCGACGGACTCGTACTCGATGGACTCGGCACGCTTGACGACGGGTTCGGCGTCGCTCATACCGTCAGTAGTCCGACCGGCGGCCTAAACCTTCGCTCCGCGGCACCGTCGGCCCCCGCGCCGCCGTCGCGCTTGGACTTATTAACCGTCGCCATCTACTGGTCACCATGCGAGGTATCCGTATCGGCCGTGTCTTTGGCATCCCGATTCAACTCAACCTCACGTTCCTTCTCGTGCTTCCGCTGTTCGCCTGGCTCATCGGCTCCGACGTGGGCGAACTCGTCGAACTCGTCAACCGACTGTTCGGCTCGGCCATCGACGGCGCGGCGCTCACCGTCGGGTCGATGCCGTGGATTCTCGGCACCGCCGCGGCGCTCGGACTGTTCCTGTGCGTCCTGCTCCACGAGTTCGGCCACTCGCTGGTCGCGATGCGCTACGGCTACGAGATAGAGTCCATCACGCTGTGGCTGTTCGGCGGCGTCGCCAACTTCGTCGAGATGCCCGAGGACTGGCGGCAGGAACTCGTCATCGCCGTCGCGGGTCCCGCCGTCAGCGTCGGTCTGGGCGTGGTCTCGTACCTCGGCTTCCTGGTGCTCTCGACCGCTCAGGGCCCGGTGAAGTTCGTCCTCGGCTACCTCGCGCTGACGAACGTCATGCTGGCGGTGTTCAACATGCTCCCGGGCTTCCCGATGGACGGCGGGCGCGTGCTCCGCGCCCTCCTCGCCCGGCGTCGGTCCCACGCGCGAGCGACGCAGATTGCCGCGGAGGTGGGCAAGGTGTTCGCGTTCCTCCTCGGCATCGTCGGCCTGTTCGTCAACCTGTTCCTCATCGCGCTGGCGTTCTTCATCTACATGGGCGCGTCGTCGGAGGCCCAGCAGACGGTGATGAAGGCGGCGTTCGAGGACGTGACCGTGCGCGACGTGATGACGCCGCGAGAGAAACTCGACGTGGTCGACGTGACGACCAGCGTCGCGGACCTGCTCGACCGGATGTTCCGCGAACGCCACACGGGCTACCCCGTCCTCCGGAGCGGCAGTCTCGTCGGCATGGTGACGCTCAACGACGCCCGTGCGGTGAACGAAGTCGAACGCGACGCCTACCGCGTCGAGGACGTGATGTCCGGCGAACTCGCCACCATCTCGCCGGCGCGGGCGCCATGGACGCCATCACGACGATGCAGCAGAACGGCGTCGGCCGTCTCCCCGTCGTCGACGAGGCGGGCGAACTCGTCGGTCTCATCTCCCGGTCGGACCTCGTCACCGCCCTCAACATCATCCAGTCGCGCGGGTCCGCCGCGGTGATTCGCCGGCGCGACCCGACGGACGCCATCGAAACCCGGTAGTCGCCGCGTCTCACCCCGCGTCGGCACCGCCGGCGGTTCGGCTCTCGCCGTCGCCCCGCGTCTCATCCGCGTCGTCGCTCCGCGTCTCGTCCTCGCCGCCGCCCCGCGTCTCGTCCAGTTCGTCCTCACTTTCGACCAACGCCGCGTCCGCGTTCGCCACCAGCCACGACGACGCATCCGCGAGAACCGCCGCGTCCGTCGCGGTGAGTTTGATTCGCGTCGGCCCCCCTCCCCGACTCGGGTAACTCCCGACCCGAACGCCGAACTGCGTCGCGACGGCGGCGAGGGGTTCGGCCATCGCCCCCTCGGGTTCGGGCGTGTGGAACGTCTTCGTCGCCACGGTACCGCCGAAGTCGTCGGCGACGTTGCCGAAGACGGCGCGCATCTCCTCTGGGATGCCCGGCAGGACGTAGACGTTGCCCGCGACGCACCCCGGCGCGAGTCCCTCGGGGTTGGGTATCGGCGTCGCACCCGCGGGCATCGACGCGTACCACTCCACCTTCAGGTCGAACTCGAGGTCCGGTCGCCGTTCGTATATCTCCTCGATGGTCGCCGCCACGTCCGCCTCGGCGACGGGGTTCACCTCCAACTCGCGGCCGAGTCCCGCCGCGACGCCCGGCATCGTCAGGTCGTCGGGCGTCCCGCCGAGGCCGCCGGTGACGACGACGGCGTCG
>NZ_WPCD01000033.1:0-24127 GCF_009741955.1 Halogeometricum sp. CBA1124
CTCGTCCTCGTCGCCGCGTTCGCCGGGTGGATGGCGTGGCACGGCGCACTCGCCGCGTGGGTCGGCGCGGGACCGCTTCCCCTCGTCACCGTCGCCGCCGCGTTGCTCGCGCCCGTCGCCGCCGTCGGGACGCGCCTGCTCGACTAGTCCGCGCGCGAGGCGCGCCCCCTCCGGAAGACCTGTCCAAAAGCGGGAATGTCTGACGCGCGTCACGCGATACCCCCCGTTACTGACGCCGGACTGACTATTCAGGCGTCGAAACGGGGTCGATTCTCCGGAAAGTATTTGATTCGGATTCTGTGATATAGCGGCAAATGGATAGCCAGACTATCGACGCGGTCACCGAGTGGGACACCGTCCCAGTCGAGTCGGGGTACGAAGGACTCCACCGACTCGCCGACGACGGATTCTCCGGGGCCGTCTCGTCGGGAATGACGTGGGCGTTCGTCCTCAACGGCCGGTTCGTCGGTGTCTTCGAGGGAGACATCGACGCCTTCGAAGACGCGGAGTTGACGGCGTACCGCGCGCCGGACCCCGCGCTTCCCCTCCTGTTCGCCATGCGGGAAATCGGGGGGGAGACGCGGGCGAACTACTACACGAACAACACGCCGCTTTCGGAGGCGGACTCGACGCTCTCGGCGGGCGGGTTCACGGGTTACGTCGAACTGTCGGAGAACGTCCTCTCGGGGGACTACTACGTCGTCTACTACGGTGGCAAGTCGATGAGCGCGGCCTTCGTCGGCAGCAGCGAACGACTGCTCACCGGGGACGAGGCGTTCGAACGCGCGGACGACGAGGTGGGCATCTACGAGGTGAAGGAGGTGGACGTCTCCATCGTCGAGTTGCCGGAACTTGAGACCGACGACGAACCCGAATCGGCCGTCGCGGCGGCGGAACCGGAGTCCGACCCGGAACCCGACCCGGACGCCGACGCCGCGGACGACGCCGAAGCGACGGGCGAGGACGAGGAGACGACCGACGACGAGGAGACGGCCGACGACGACGCGCCCGCCGAGGAGACGCGACGCGACCCGAACCCCGCGCGGGCGGGCGACGGCGGACGCCGAGTCCGCATCGCCCGACTCCGACGAGGCGGCCGACGACGCGACGGAGACGGAACCGGCCGCCGCGCCGGACGCCCCCGGCCAGAGGCGCAGGCGCCGGCGACGGCCGCCCAGTCGGAACCGGCGGCGGAGACGGCGGCGCAGGAACCGACCGAGGAGGGGGGCGAGGGGCGGGACGACGACGCGCCGGACGCCCTCGCCGACACGCAGTCGGCGGGCGACGGCGACGACCCGTTCTCCGCCGAGGAGAAGTGGCGCGAGGCGCGGTCCATCCCGTCCTTGGACCCCAGCGAGTCCAGCACGACGAACGGCGAGTCGGGCGGCGCGGCGGCCGCGCAAGCGCAGAGACAGAAGCAGCGAGGCCGCTCGTCGGCGAACGCGTCACAGCGCAGCAGCGACCGGCAGGAGGCCCGTCGCCGCCGACGCCGCGAGGAACGACAGGCGAAACGTCGACGCGAGGCCGCCGCCGAGGCCGCCGCCGAGACGGCAGAGGAGACGGGCGAGTCCGCCGAAGCCGTCGCCGAACTGAAGGACAAACTCGACGAGGCGGAGGAGCGACGCGAGGAACTCGCCGATGAACGCGACGAACTCGAAGTCGAACGCGACGAGTACCGCGAACGCGCCGAGGAACTCGACGCGCGCGTCGAGGAACTCGAGTCCGAGGTCGAACGCCTCCAGTCGGAGTTAGAGGCGGCCAACGGCGGCTTCGTCGCCGAGGAGTCGCTGTCGCCGGAGCAGGCGCTCTCGGGGACGAACCTGTTCGTCCGCTACGACCGCAAGGGACAGGCGACGCTCGAACACGCCCACGACGGACAGGCGGCCCGCGACGAGGTCATCGACAACCTCCGCCTCGAACACCACACGACGTTCGATACGGAGGGACTGGCCGTCGAGGGCGTGCCGTACGAGGAGTTCCTCCACGACAGTACCGAGTACGGGTTCGCCGAGTGGGTCGTCACCGACCTGCTGTACGAGATCGGCGAGACGGGCAACCGGAGTTCGCTCGCGGACCTGTTCGACGCACTCCCGCGCATCGACCGCATCGAACTCCGCGGCGTCGTCGGGTTCGAGACCGAGTCGGGCGTCGAAGAGCGCGAGTTCGACGTCATCTTCCGGGACCAGATGGGCGACCCGTTGTTCGTCGCCGACATGAACACCTCGCGCAACGCTGCGACGGAGGCGATGGTCGCCTCACTCGTCAAGAACGCGCGCACCGTCGCCGAGGCGGACGACGCGATGGCGACGGCGTTCTACGTCACCGAGTCGTTCTTCGAACCGGAGGCGCTGGAGGCCGTCGCCGAGGAGACGGGCGGGGGCTTCCTCTCCCGGTCGAAGCGGAAGTCGTTCGTGAAGCTCTCGCGGAAGCAGGGCTACCACGTCTGTCTCGTCGAGGCACGGAACAACGAGTTCCACGTCAACGTGCCGGAACTCTGAGCGCGCGGGTCGCGCTTCTTTCACTCGCAGTCGACGGTCGATGCACGCAGATGCGTCGACGCCGTCAGCGACGCGACTCTCGTCCGAACGACGCGACTCGGAGCGGGGAGTAACAGGAGGGTCGCCGCGTGGTCAGTCCGGGGTCCGCGTCTCGCGGGAGCGGCGGCTTGCGTGCCCGGCGTCGAGGAGAGACGACGACGCAGCCTTCGCTCCGCGTGTTCGCGCGGTCACTTCGACGTGGGACCAGCGGTCGGGTGACCTCAGCTCTCGATTTCGGCCGCTTCCTCTATCTTCATCGTCTCCAGTTTCTCGACGATCTCGTCGAGTTTCTCGTCGAGTTCGTCGACGAACTCGGCGGTACGCTCGGTCGTGATCGCACCTTGACTGGAGGGCTCGATGAGGTTCTCCTCTTCGAGAACGCGGAGAGAGTAGCGGACTTTGTGGTGTGGGTAGCCGGTCTCGTTGGACATCTTCACGATGCCGATAGGCTCGCTCTCGATGACCATCTTCAGCACCTGCAGGTGCCGTTCCAGCATATCCACTTCCTTCTCAAGTCGGTCTATCATGCCATTTGTTAACTCGTCTTTCCTCCGTTTAAATGTTACTCTCCGTCGACCGCGTTCGGCTAGAAATTGGGTAGCTTAAGCATTCGCACACTCCCTCATAACCGTTTTGGGTACGACTCGCACGACTGGTGCACGTCGATGGGTAGCCGTTTCGCTCGCAGCCGGTTTCGATACACGAACGCGTATATCTCACGGTCGTGGACCGTAATCGGTTTGAGGGCTGGCACAGAAGCGCCGAGTATGACCGTCACGATAGTCGGCTCCCAGTTGGGCGACGAGGGCAAGGGCGCTCTCGTCGACCTGTGGGGAGGCGACGCGGACGTCGTCGCTCGGTATCAGGGCGGCGACAACGCGGGACACACCGTGGTCGAAGACGGCGAGGAGTACAAACTCTCGCTCGTGCCCAGCGGCGCCGTCCGCGACAAAGTCGGCGTCCTCGGCAACGGCTGCGTCATCAACCCGAAGACGCTGTTCTCGGAGATAGACCAACTGCGCGAACGCGGACTCGAACCCGACGTGCGCCTCGCCCGTCGCGCGCACGTCATCATGCCGTACCACCGCGTCCTCGACGGCATCGAGGAGGAGGCCAAGTCCGACTCCGACCTCGACGCCGGCACCACGGGCCGCGGCATCGGCCCCACGTACGAGGACAAGGTCGGCCGACGCGGCATCCGCGTCGGTGACCTGCTCGACCCCGAGGTGCTCCGGGAACGACTCGAGTACGTCGTCCCCCAGAAGCGCGCCCTCGCCGAGGACGTGTTCGGCGTCGAGACGGGCGAGGAGTTCGACGTGGAAGCGCTCTACGAGGAGTACCGCGACATCGGTGAGCGGTTCGCCGACGAGGAGATGACCGTCAACGCGGGCGACTACCTCACCGAGCGACTTGACGACGGTGACGAGGTCATGTTCGAGGGTGCGCAGGGTACCTCCATCGACATCGACCACGGCATCTACCCGTACGTCACCTCCTCGAACCCCACCGCCGGCGCGCGTCCGTCGCACCGGCGTCGGTCCGACCGTCGTCGGGCGGGGCGAAGTCGTCGGCATCGTGAAGGCGTACCTCTCGCGCGTCGGCACGGGCCCGCTCCCGACCGAACTCGTCGGCGACGACGAGGAACTCGCGGACTACATCCGCGAGAAGGGCGGCGAGTTCGGCACCGTCACCGGCCGCCCGCGCCGCATCGGCTGGCTCGACATGCCGATGCTCCGCCACGCCGCGCGGGCGAACGGCTTCACCGGCCTCGCCGTCAACCACCTCGACGTCCTCGCCGGACTGGACGAGGTGAAGGTGGGTCACTCGTACACGCTCGAGGGCGAGGAACTGCTCACGATGCCCGCGACGACCGAGCGGTGGGGCGACTGCGAACCGAACCTCCGCGAGTTCGAGACGTGGGACGAAGTCGACTGGGCGGCCGTCGCCGAGGAGGGCTACGACGCCATCCCGGCGGCCGCACGCGACTACCTCGACTACGTCTCCGAGGAAGTCGGCGCGCCCATCTACGCCGTTGGCGTCGGTCCGGACCGCGCGGAGACGGTCGAAGTCGTCAACCCGTTCGACCGGTAACCGTTCGGTTCGCGCCGCTCTCGTCTCTTCTCGCGCGCTCACCTATTTCGCGCTCTCTACTCTTCTTCCCGCTCGTCCGCTCTCCCGTCACGCCGCCGCGCCGCCGGGTCTCAGGCGGACCGAGCGCCCTGCGTGACGATGTCGCCGCGGAACGACTCGACGGCCTCGACGACGGCCGCTCGGTCGTCCGCCGGCACGTCGTGCTCGCCGAGGGCCGCGTCGAGGTGGCGTGCGATGGCGTCGTACGCCTCGTGGTCGATGTCGAGGTGGTCGTGCGCGGCCGCCATATCCGCACCGTCGTACTCGACGGGCCCGCCCGTCACCGCCGCGAGGAACTGCGTCTGGTGGGCGCGCTGTTCGGCCATGTCCACGTCCTCGAAGAACGGACGGAGTCGGTCGTCAGCGAGGACGCGGTCGTAGAAGCTGTCGACGACGGCCGCGATTGCGTCGCTGCCGCCAAGTCTCCGGTAGAGGGTCTCTTCTGCCATGCGAGTCGGCCCACGGGAAGCGGAGGAAAAACGAGCGCGGCGATTCCCAGTTCGCAGGAGGACGACCCGGAGATGTTCGGCCGCGTCGGTCAGACCGACTCGTCGTCGGTCGTCCCGTCGTCGTCGTCAGCCTCGTCGTCGGTCGTCTCTGCTACGGCCGTCTCGTCGCCGGCTTCCACGTCGGCCGTCGCCTCCCGTGCCTCGGCCCGTCCTTCGAGCAGCAGTCCGGTGCCGCCGGCGGCGAGCATCCCGACGCCGGAGGCTCTGACGGCGCGGACGTACCAGTCGGTCGGTTCGAGTTCCTCCGTGTTCTCGAAGCCCCGGAGTCCCTTCCGTACGCTGAGTCGCGTGACGATTCGCGGCGCGACGACGGTCACGAGACCGTAGGCCACCAGAAATCCGTACCACAGCTTTCGCATCTTCGCACAGACCATGTGGTGAACTCCGGCGCCCACGGGCAAGAATCCCGCGACGGCTCCCGGACTTCGGGGACGAGCGAACGGCGGCGGCCGGACGCGGTTCGGGGCGCGGAGCGCCGGCAGCGCGGGGCGAACCCGTAGTCTTTTGTCGCGCCGAGACTCACAGCGGGGTATGAAGGAATCTCTGATGGACATCCTCTGCGACCCGCTCGACAAGAGCGACCTGGAACTCCAAGTCACGGAGCGCGACGGCGACGAGATACTCTCCGGCACACTCGTCGGCACCGTCACGGGCGAGGAGTACCCCATCGAGGACGGCATCCCGAACCTGCTCCCGCCGGACATGCGGGACGACGAGTAGTTCCGCGTCGACCTGAACGCTTTTTAATCGGCGTGGTGACGTAACCAGACGTGACCGAGTCGCTGCGAGTCGAACTGAACGGTGATGGACTGCACGCCATCAGCGCGCCGCCGTCGTTCTCGGTAGCCGGTGCGTTCGACGTGCTGTTGGCGAACGTCGGGCAAGCCGTTCACGTTCACCTCCACCTCGACGACGACCTGTCCCGCGTGGCACGCCTAGAGACGGGCAACCACTACGTCGAGGGGGAGGAGTCGCAGCGCGTTCGCGTCGAGACGAACCCGGGGAGCGAAGCGGTGTCGGGCAAGCTGAAGATAGTCACCGGCTACGGCGCGGAGACGGCGTACGTCGACGTGACCGTCCACCCGACGCCGGACACGAAGCCCGGCATCGACGTGGACGAGACGCTGAGCAAACCGCCGAAGCGCGACCCCGACCCCTCGATAGTCGAGGAACTGACGGCGGCGCTCCCCTCGCAGGTGAACCTCCCGTCGCAGGCGGCGCTCCCTGTCGTCGGCTTGCTCCTCCTCGTCGTCGCCGTCGCCGCCGTCGTCGTCAGCGTCGTCCAGAACACCGTCGTGGTTCTCAGCGTCGGCGTCGTCCTCGGCGCCGCCGTGGTCGGCGCCGTCTTCTTGCTCCGCGAGTAGCGGGCGTCCCGCCGGACGCGTCCGTCAGTCGTTCGTCTCCTCTTCGGTCGGCGTCCCCGAGAGGTTGCCGTCCTCGTCGAACCGCTTCGCCCGGAGGAACCGCGTGCGGTAGCGGTTCGCGCCCTCGTAGATGTCCGCCTCGCGGATGTCGTCGACCCGGCCGTCGGCGACGGCGTCGATTATCTCCTCGACCTGTTCCTTCTCGGAGGGCGTGAGTTCGAACTCGTACGTCCGGCTCTCTTCGCCCTCCAGTCGCGTCCACTTGCGGGCGGCCGCGACGACCAGCGAACACGGCTCCCGGCAGGGGAACGCGCCGTCGCCGCCGTCGGCGTCGAGTTCGGTCTCCTCGTCGTACTGCCACTCTCGGCGCTTGAGACACTGCGAGTCGTCACAGCAGGCCTCGGCGACCCACTCGACGTGTTCGTGGCCCTCGCCGCGGTTCCACGTCTGGATGACGCTGTAGATGCCGGTCTGTCGCTCCATCGTCTCCTCCCAGTGGGAGACGTCGAGTTCGCCCTCGGACTCGAGGTGCCAGTTGGCGACGGTGGCGGGGTAGAACGTGTCCACCGTCTCCACGAGTTCGCGGCCGTCCAACTCGGGGAACACCCACCCGGAGACGAGCGTCGGCGCCGTCTTCAGCGGTCGGTAGCGCCCTCGTTCGTCGAAGGTGGCGAGTTCGCGCGCGTCCAGCGGGTCCGCGTGTTCGTCCAATCGGTCGCGGTCGGTCCCCGCGTCGTCCTCGTGTCTGACCGCGTATCGCCGTTCGCCCGCCGCGCCGAGCGTCGCGGTGATTCGAAGCTGTCCCCACTCGGTCACCATCCCCTCGCGGAGTTCGTCGTAGCGTTCGGGGACGGCGTACTCGTCGGCCGCCTCCAGTTTCCGAAGGAACGCGCGGCGGTGCCGGCCGGCGTGGCCGACGTCCGCCTCCCAGTGGTACCAGTTCGTCACGTACTCCTCGGCGGCCACGGCGGCCTCGTGGAGTCCGGCCTGCGAGAGGTCCTCGTGTGCGGCGTCGGGCGTCTCGAACGTGTAGCCCTCACCGTCCCACGAGACGAACAGGCCCTCGAAGTCGACCGGTCCCTCGTCCGCCGCGCGGACGAGCGCCTCGAACTGCTCTGCGCGCACGTCAGTCACCCGCCGCTCCCGTCTCTCTGGTCTCCTCGCGCACCGTCGCGATGGCCTCGTCGAGGTTCGCCCCCGCCTCGGCGGCGCGTTCGAGCACCACGTCGGCCATCAGTCCCTCGGTGCCGACGGCACCGGCGTACCAGATGCGGATGCCGTCGACTTCGGTGGGCACGTCGTAGCCCGTCCGGTAGTCGTCGGTCAGACCCATGTCCTCGGGGATGTCCTCCTGCGTGTGGAACCCGTCGGCGACGAACAGGGGGACGACGACGACGTCCTCGGATTCGAAGTAGTCGGTCACGTCGTCCACCTCCGGCTCTTCGTCCATGTAGAGCGCCTGCACCTCGTCGAAGCGGTCCATCGCGCGGACGCGGTCGGCGTGGTACTCGATGGCCTTCGCGGAGTTCTCGTTACGCTCGGTGCCGTGGCCGACGACGGCGAAGCCGAACCCCTCTCCCACGTCGGGGTCCCCGGTCACCGTCTCGGCGCGGCGCACCAGCACGTCGGTCATCGACTCGTGGGTGCCGACCGGCCCGCAGTAGTGGACGGTCTGACCGGTGTCCGCGGCGGTCAGCGTCGCGGTGTCGGCGCTCAGTCCGTCCGAGTCCCACTGCGAGACGTCCCAGCCGTCGAGACGGAGTTCCCGGGGGATGACCTGCTCGGTGAAGTAGCCCTCGCTGATGAAGAGGGGGACGACGTACACCTCCTCGGACTCGACGGTGCGGAGCACCTCCCGAATCGAGGGTTCCTCCTTCCAGAAGCCGGTCTTCACTTCGTCGAACGCTCCCGTCGCGCGGATGGTGTCCGCGTGACGCTGCGTCGGCGTGCTCGAATCCGGGTTCAGGTGCGACCCGTGCGCCACGATGACCAGCGCTTGCATGGGTGAGGGTTACGGGAGCGCCACCTTATGGACTTCGCATTACGGAAAGGAATCTTCGCGATTTATGAGTCGGAGTTCGCCCATCGCACCACCGCTCCAACGGCCCACGGGCGGCGTCGAGTCGCCCGCGTGCGGTCGCCGGGGGACCGACTCGCCCGACACTACACTTTTGTGCCGTTCGGTCGACTCCTCGCTCATGTCACTCGCCGCCGAGACACGAGACGCCGTCAGGGCGCGTCCGTCGCTGCTCTACGCGCTTCGCGCGGGCGTCGTGAACTACACGGCCGCCGCCGAGCGTCTGGACGTGGAGGGCGACACCGATTCGATAGCGACCGCCCTCCGCCGGTTCGCCGAGGACCTGCCGCCGTTGGAGACAGAACACAGGGACGTCACGGTCCGGATGCGGAGCGGAGTCGGTCTCGCGGGCGAGGACGTCGTCGCCACGGAGGAGGACGACCGGGTGCTGACCGTCGGCGACGTCGTCCTCGTGGCCGCGCAGGGCGAACTCACCGCTCTCGTCGCCACCGGCGACGTGGACACGCGCGCTCTCGCCGTCGTCTGCGACCGACTCGCCGCCGAGAACGTGCTCGTGGACGCCGCCGGCGTCGCCGACGACGAACTCGTCGTCGTCGTCCCGCAACGACAGGGGGCGACGGCGCTTCGACACGTCGAGGCGACGTTCGAGGCGGTGCCGGTCTGAGCGTCGCCCGCGCCGACGAGGAGGGCGGGACGGGCGCGTCCGGCGCGTTCGACCCCGTCTGACGTGTCGATTCTCAGAGGACTGGAATCTCGTACCACATATTTTTTACGTGAACGTCCAATCCTCGCTCGGTGACGTAATCATGTACGAGACAATCCTCGTTCCCAGCGACGGAAGTCCGGAGGCGGAGCGCGCCGCGGGTCACGCTATCGAGTTGGCGGGGCACTTCGACGCGACGGTTCACGGACTGTTCGTCGCCGAGTCGGACGACGAACCCACAGAGCGCGGCGAGCGAGCGCTCGACGAACTCAGAGCGCGCGCCGAGGAACGGGGCGTCGCCGTCGAGACGTCCGTTCGCGAGGGCGACCCGGCGGCGGCCGTCGTCGACGCCGTCGAGGACGTCGGCGCCGACCTGGTGGTCATGGGCACGCACGGCCGGAGCGGCGTCGAACGCATCCTCATCGGCAGCGTCGCCGAGCGCGTCGTCCGCACGTCGCCGGTTCCGGTGACCACCGTCGGTCTGAACGACGACGTCAGTCGGTGACGACGGCCGAACGGGCGCGGCAGATAGCCCGCGAGCAACTCGAAATCGCCGGCCACGCGGAGGCGGACGTCGAGGCTCCGTCCCGACAGCGGAGCGCGTGGGTCGTCCACGCCCGCGACGGCGACACCGAGTTCAACGTCCACATCAACAGCGCGTCCGGGCGGGCGAGACTCGTCCAACTCAGCTGAACCGCGCTTTTTTTCGACTCACACGCCGACGCTCGCCGCGGGTCCCGATACGCGTCGGGCAGGTGCGCTCGGCGTCGCGTCCGGTCTCCCGTCGCCTCACCGCCCGTTCCGACGGGTTGAAAAACGCGAGCGGAGTATCACGTACCGATGACGCTGTCCGTGACCAACACCCTGACGGGAGAACGCGAGGAGTTCGAACCACAGGACGACGACGACGTGTTGCTCTACGTCTGCGGACTGACGGTCTCGGACGACGCCCACCTCGGCCACGCCCGCCTCTGGATGCACGCCGACGTGATGCACCGGTGGCTGGAACACGAGGGGTACACCGTCCACCACGTCGAGAACTTCACGGACGTCAACGAGAAGATAGCCGCGCGCATCGGCGAGGACGAGTTGGGGGAGAGCGAACCGGCGGTCGCCCGCCACTTCACCGACCACGTCATCCGCGACATGCGGGGGCTGAACCTCAAGCGGGCCGAAGTCTACCCCCGCGTCTCCGAACACGTCCCGCAGATAATCGACCTCGTGGAGACGCTGGTGGAACGCGGGCACGCCTACGAGTCGAACGGGTCGGTCTACTTCGACGTGACGACGTTCGAGGAGTACGGCAAACTGTCGAACCAGCAGGTCGAAGAGATGGAGGCGCAGGGCGAGGCGGACGAACGCGCCGAGAAGCGCCACCCGGCCGACTTCGCCCTCTGGAAGGCGGGCGCCGTCTCGCCCGACGCCGTCGCCGAACACCGCCACGAGGGGTTAGACCCCGTCGACGACCCGTGCGGGGAGACGTGGGACTCGCCGTGGGGCGAGGGCCGACCCGGCTGGCACATCGAGTGCTCGGCGATGTCGATGACGCACCTCGGGGAGACCATCGACGTCCACGTCGGCGGCCGTGACCTCGTCTTCCCCCACCACGAGAACGAGGTGGCCCAGAGCGAGGCCGCCACCGGCCAGACGTTCGCGCGGTACTGGCTTCACGTCGGCCTCCTCCAGATGGACGAGGACAAGATGTCCTCCAGTCTGGGCAACTTCTTCACCGTCAGCGACGCCTTAGAGGAGTTCGGCGTGGACGTGATTCGGACGTTCTACCTCTCGACGGGCTACCGCGCCGAACAGACGTTCAGCGACGAGGCGATGGCGGAGGCCGAGGACGCTGGGACCGCCTCGAACGCGCCTACGAGGCGGCCGTCGAGGCGTGCGACAGCCCCGACGCCTACGCCACCGTGACCGACGACGACCTGCGGGACGCCGTGGAGACCACCCGCGAGGAGTTCCGCGAGGCGATGAACGACGACTTCACGTCCGCGAGGCGATGGCCGCGCTCATCGAACTCGCGCGGGCGGTGAACACGCACGTCGGCGACGCGACGAGTACGACTACCGCGGCCTGCGCGAGGCCGTCGAGGTGTTCGAGGACCTCGGCGGCGACGTGTTCGGCCTCGGCTTCGGCGGCCCGGCCGACGGCGGCGACGTGACGGTGGCCGAGGACCTCGTGACGCTCCTGTTGGACGTGCGCGAGACCGAACGCGAGGCCGGCAACTCGACCGCGCCGACGAACTCCGCGACGAACTCGAAGCGCTCGGCGTCGAGGTGCAGGACTCCGACGACGGCCCGTCGTTCCGGTTCGAGTAGGCGGACGCGGACCGCGCCGAGGCCGGCGAGACGGACGCCTCACTCCGTCGTGAACAGGTCCGTGTCGTCGGGCACCTCGAACAGCCCCATCCTGACGCCGGCGTCCAGCCAGCCGTACCCGTACGAGAACGACGCGAGGGCGTTCACCGGGTCGTCCGTCTCGCGGAAGTGCCGGCCGTCCTCGAGGTAGGAGACGGCCATCTCCTCTATCTCCGTCGCGGCGTCGCCGAGGGGCGTTCCCGGCGGGACGGCCACCGTCGCCGCCGCGAGTGCGTCTGCGAGCATCCGACCGTAGCGGTCGGTCTTCTCCTCTAAGTCCGCGGGCATGCGAACACCTCGGCGGCGCGGGCGTATGAAGCCCGCCGTTCGACCGGTGGTGAGACGCGTCCGAACGGCCGTCGCGAGGGCGTGCATGGGTCACCGTACCGCGGTAGCGCGTGGCGGTTGCGACGGCTCTCGCGCACGACAGCGGAACCTAAAAGGTCCGGACTAGCGAACGTCGAGGCATGAGCGAGGACGACGCGTTCGTGGAACATCGGAAACTCATCATCGCCGGGTCCGGCATCTCCGGGCTCTCCGCGGCCATCTACGCCGGTCGGTCGAACAACGAACCGCTCGTGTTCGAGGGCGACGAACCCGGCGGACAGTTGACGCTGACGACGGAAGTCGAGAACTACCCGGGCTTCCCGGAGGGAATCTCCGGCCCCGAACTCATCCAGCGGATGAAGAAGCAGGCCGAACGGTTCGGCGCGGAGATAGACCACGGCATCGTCGCGGACGTGGACGTCGCCGAGCGACCGTTCACGGTGACGATGAAGAACGGCGACGTCTACACCGCCGACGCCATCATCGCCGCCTCGGGCGCTCCGCGCGGACGCTCGGCATCCCCGGCGAGGACGAACTGATGGGGTACGGTCTGTCGACGTGTGCGACGTGCGACGGCGCGTTCTTCCGCGACGAGAAGATTCTGGTCGTCGGCGGGGGCGACGCCGCGATGGAGGAGGCGAGTTTCCTCACGAAGTTCGCCTCAAAGGTGTACATCGCCCACCGGCGCGAGGAGTTCCGCGCGGAGGACTACTGGATCGACCGCGTGATGGAGAAAGTCGAAGACGGCGAGATAGAAATCATGCGCAACACCGAGGTGACCGAACTCCACGGGACCCCCGAGGAGGGCGTCGACCACGTGACGATGGTTCGGAACCCCGAGGGCCACCCGACGGACAAACTCGACGACCCCGAGACGGAGGAGTTCGACTTCGACGTGGGCGCGGTGTTCTACGCCATCGGCCACACGCCGAACGCCGACTTCCTCGAAGGCACGGGCGCGAACGAGACGACGAGGCTACGTGAAGGCCAAAGGCGGCGAGGGCGGCGGCCAGACGGCCACCGACGTGCCCGGCATCTTCGGGGCCGGCGACGTGGTGGACTACCACTATCAGCAGGCGGCGACGGCCGGCGGCGACGGCGTGAAGGCCGCCCTCGACGCCGACGACTACCTCGAGGACCTCGAACGCGAGTCGAAGGCGGCGGAACCCGAACCCGCGGCCGCCGAGTCCGACGACTGACGACCGAAGACGCCGTTTTTCACCGTATTTCGGTTCCGTCGGCCGACAGTCAGATTCCCACAGACCCTTAAGCCGAGAGGACCCAGAGGGGACATGGTCGAAACAGAGACCTATACGATAGCGGGACCCGACGGCGACACCGAAGACGTGGAACTGCCCGAGGGCCTCGTCGACGTCTTCACCGAACAGGGCGAGGACCCGACGGCCGTCGTCGCCGACCTGGTGGTGCAGTCGTTCGCACAGCAAGCGCACGTCGCCACCCACCACAGCGACGGCGAGACGCCGGGCGACCTGGCGGAACTCAACGAGAAGATGGAGGAGATATTCGAGGAGCGCTTCGGTATCTCGATGGCCGAAGCGATGGGCCACAGTCACTGAGCGACGAATCCGAGCGGTCGTTTCGTTCTCTTCGCTTCACTTCTCCTTCCGTCTCTCCTCTTCTCTCGCCGGTCAGAGGAACGCGAGCGGTATCATCACGAGGACGCCGCCCGTGAGGCCGGCGACGAGTTCGCGCCGGCCGCCGCGCGGGAGGCCCTCGCCCAGTTCGAGCGCCTCGGGGATGAACTCGGTGAGGACGAGGTATATCATCGCGCCCGCGGCGAAGCCGAAGCCGACGGGCAGGAACTCCCGCGCCAGTCGGACGAAGTAGAAGGCGATGACCGCCCCGATGGGTTGCGGGAGACTGGAGAACACCGCCCACCAGACGAGTTTCCAGTTCGGCACGCCCATCGCCCGCAGGGGGATGGAGATGGCGACGCCCTCGGGGACGTTGTGGATGGAGATGGCGACGGTCATGAAGACGGCCAACAGGGGGACGGCGACGCCGAACAGTTGCAGACCACCCTCCAGTCCGAGGTCCGCGAACGAGACGCCGACGGCGACGCCCTCGGGGAAACTGTGGACGGTGAGGACGCCGAGGATGAGGAGCAGTTTGCGGAAGTCGGCCTCCTCGTACCGCCGCGGGTTCACCTCCGCGCCGTCGATGACCCGGTGGGCGACGACGACGAGGGCGACGCCCGCGAGGAGGCCGACGGCGAGGAGGGCGTACGTCCGCGTCGGAACCGGCGACGCCGAGACGCCGTTCAGCGACACGGAGACGTACTCGCCGAGTGCCTCCAGCACGAGTCCGAAGACGGACGCCGACAGCATGATGCCCGACGCGAGACCCCACAGCGCGACGTTCCAGCGGTCGCTCACGTCGTCGACGAAGAAGAACGGTATCGCGCCGAGACCGGTCGCCAACGCGGTGACGAAGCCGGCGACGAAGACGAAGACGAAGTTGCCGAGGGCCATGCTCGAACGTAGGGACCGGACGGAGATAAACATTCCAGATTTCTGATGTTTTCGGCGGGCCTAAATCGCGGATTCGCCGACGGCGGCGCGCGGGTGACGGGGCAGTCGTCGCCGTCGCGTCGAGTCTGAACAGTTAAGACGCTCGCTCGGGCAGCGAAACTGTGACAGACGACAGACAACAGCGCGTGGCCGCGTTTCTGGACGCGCACGAGTTGCACGCCCCGCCCGCCTACCGCCTCCTCGACCTCGCCGCCGAAGTCGGCGAACTGGCCGCGGACGCCACGAAGTCCAGCGAGTACGGCGCGCGTCCCGGCGACCTGCAGGTGAACCGCGACGAACTCGGCGACGCCCTGTTCTGCCTGTACGCCCTCGCCGACGAACTCGACGTGGACGCGGGGGAGGCATTGGAGGAGTCGATAGCCAAGTACGAGGCGCGCATCGACGACGCCGGCGCGCCGGGGTCCGACGCGACGGAGTGAGTTTTTAGCCCCCCGGCCGCGTGCGGTTCGACAGCATGCATCGGAGAGCCAGCGAGTTCGCCGCGGCCGCGCGGAACCGGTACGACTTCGAGGTGACCGTCGAGGAGTTCCCCGAGGGGACGAAGACGGCCGAGGACGCCGCGGCGGCCGTCGGGTGCGACGTCGGACAGATAGCCAGCAGTCTCGTCTTCGAGGTCTCCGAACCCGGTTCGGAGGGCGACGGGACGCCGCCTCGCGACGCCGCCGAATCGCTCGTCGTCGTCGTCACCAGCGGTGCCAACCGCGTGGACGAGTCGAGACTCGCCGCGCACCTCGGCGTCGCCCCGGCGGACGTCTCGATGGCCGACCCTGACGACGTTCGCGCCGGCCTCGGGTGGTCCATCGGCGGCGTTCCCCCGTTCTGTCACGAGACGGCCGTCCCCGTCCTGTTCGACGAGTCGCTCTCGCGGTACGACACCGTCTGGGCCGCCGCGGGGACGCCGGAGGCGGTGTTCCCCGTCTCGCCCGCGGAACTCCGCCGGTTGGCCGACGCGGAGACTATTACTGTCTCCGAGTGACGCAATTCGATAGGCATACCTTTATTTTTAGACGCGTCTAATATATTATTTAGATGTACCACATAACCGCGGTGGCGGCGAGAGACCGCCGTCCGCGCGGAGCGAACGATGACTGAACTCTTCGATATCTTCCTCGCGTCGGTTCGCGACGGGTTCGTGCAGGTGAGCGCGTTCGTCGCCGTGACCGTCCTCGCCTTCAGTTACCTCCAGTACCGGACGGACGGCCGACTCGTGCGGCGACTGGAGGAGAACCGGCGCGCGGCCCACTCGTCGGTGCCGTCTTGGGGCTCACGCCGGGATGCGGCGGCGCCATCGTCGTGATGCCGCTGTACGTCCGCGGGTCCGTCTCCTTCGGCACCGTCGTGGCGACGCTCGTCGCCACCGCCGGCGACGCCGCGTTCGTCATCCTCGTTCTCGCTCCGGAGGCGGCGCTGTACGCGTACGGAATCGCGTTCGTCGCGGCCGTCCTGTTCGGCTACGCCATCGACACGTTCGGCCTCGGCGTCTCGCGCGTCGACAGCGCGGTCAAGCGCCTCCATCCGGCCCTCACCGACGGCGGCGTCGCCGCGCCGTTGGCCGGGAATCAGGTCCACCACTACGACGAGGCCGCCGGATGCGACGCCCACGACGGGCCGGTCCGCGACTCCGAACTGATGCGGACGGTCACGCACGCCGCCCTCGCCGCGTGGTGGGTCGCCGCCGCCGTCGGCCTGGGCGCGGGCGTCCTCTACCTCCTGCGCGGGGCACCGGAGGTGCCGATGGTCGCCGGCCCGACGTTCGCGGGCGCGTTCACCGTCGCCGGCCTCCTCGGGACGACGCTCTCGGCGTACCTCTACTTCGTCGGCCGCAAGTACGTCGGCCACGGCGACGTGGGCCGCGCGCGCGACACGTTCGGGAGCGTCTCCGAGACGCTGACGCACGCCGCGATGGAGACGTCGTTCGTCACCGTCTGGGTCGTCGCGGCGTACCTGCTCTACGAGTACGGCATCGCCTTCACCGGGTTCGACGTCGCCGCGGCCGCGGCGGCCGCCGGCGTCCTCGCGCCCGTCGCGGGCGCCCTCGTCGGACTCGTCCCCGGGTGCGGGCCGCAGATCGTCCTCGCCACCGCCTACGCCGGGGGCGCGATTCCGTTCTCCGCGCTCGTGGCGAACGCCATCAGTCAGGACGGCGACGCCCTGTTCCCCCTCATCGCCATCGACAAGACGGCGGCCGTCGTCGCCAGCATCTACACGACGATTCCCGCCCTCGTCGTCGGCGTCGCCCTCCACTACGTCTGGACGGCCGTCTTCGGTCTGCCACAGTTCGGGTTCGGCGTCCTCTGAACCGGCCAACAGCTATCCCCCTCGTCCGCGAACGTCACAGTATGGACACGGACACCGACGCACCGGCCGACGGCGCGGCCACGACGCGCGTCTGGCTGGTCGAACGGACGTACTCCGACGACGAACAGAACATCATCATCCTCGTCTACGCGACGCCGGACGGGTCGCGCTACCTGCGCAAGGAGCGGTCGCTGACCAGTTTCGACGACGTGCGGGAGACGACGGCCGCCCTCGACGTCGAGACGAGCAGCCTCGGCGACGTGGACGACCCGGACCAGAGAGCGCAGTACGCGGAGGCGGCCGACCGGACGCGGGAGCGGTACGACCCGGACGACGCCATCTGAGCGGCGTCGGTCGTCGGGGCGAACCTGTCGCCGCCACCGCCCCGTCTGTGACTAACAATCGTGAGCGAGATACGGCCGCACGACCCACGTGAGACCGTACGTACCCGGTTTTAAGCGGTGCGGGGGAGTACTCCCACGTTGATGGGAGAGTTATCCGAGTTGTTCGTCCCGCGACGCGTGGCCGTCGTCGGGGCGACAGAGCGCGAAGGTTCAGTCGGTCGCGCCATCATGGAGAACCTCGTCGAGGACTTCGACGGGGAGGTGGTCCCCGTGAACCCGAACTACGACGAGGTGTTCGGCGTGCCGGCGGTGGCGGGCGTCGGCGAGTCCGACGCCGACCTCGCGATAATCGTCGTCCCCCCGCACATCGCGGTGGACGCGGTTCGCGAGGCCGGCGAGGCGGGCATCCGCAACGTCGTCGTCATCACCGCCGGGTTCGGCGAGACCGGGAGCGAAGGCGCGTCGCGCGAACAGGAACTCGTCGAGGTTGCGGAGTCGTACGACATCAACCTCGTCGGGCCCAACAGCCTCGGCATCATGTCGACGCCGACGGGACTGAACGCCACGTTCGGTCCCGACAACGCCCGTTCGGGCAACATGTCGTTCATGAGCCAGTCCGGGGCGTTCATCACCGCGGTGCTGGACTGGGCGAACGACCAGGGAATCGGCTTCAAAGACGTGGTCTCGCTCGGGAACAAGGCCGTCCTCGACGAGTCTGACTTCGTCGAGACGTGGGGCGAAGACGACGACACGGAGGTCATCATCGGTTACCTCGAGGGCATCTCCGAGGGCCGCACGTTCATCGACACGGCCCGCGAGGTGACGCAGGACACCCCTATCGTCCTCGTCAAGTCGGGCCGCACCGACGCCGGCGCGCAGGCCGCCTCCAGTCACACCGGCACCATCGCCGGGTCGGACGAGGCGTACGAGGCCGGCCTCGAACAGGCGGGCGTCATCCGCGCGGACTCCGTCCAGTCGCTGTTCGACGCCGCGCGCGTGCTGGAGAGCCAACCGCTCCCCGACACCGACGACGTGGCGGTCATCACGAACGCGGGCGGTCCGGGCGTGATGACCACCGACGCCGTCGGCTCCTCGCGGCTCTCGATGGCGACGTTCACCGACGAGACGCTCGACGCGTTCTCCGAGAAACTCCCGCCCGAGGGCAACATCTACAACCCCGTCGACATCGTCGGCGACGCCGACAACGACCGGTTCCGCGAGGCGTTGGACCTCGCCCTCGGCGACGACAACGTCGGTTGCGCCGTCGTCCTCTCGGCGCCGACGGCCGTCCTCGACTACGAGCAACTGGCGGCCGACACCGTCGAACTGCAGGAGGAGTACGACAAGCCGGTCGCGGCCTGCTTCATGGGCGGCGAACGCGTCGAACCGGCGGCCGAAGCGCTCTCGGACGCCGGCATCCCGAACTACTTCGACCCCGCCCGCGCGGTGGACGGACTCGACGCGCTCTCGCGGTTCAAGGAGATATCCGAACGCGAGTACGACGCGCCGACGACGTTCGACGTGGACGAAGAACGCGCCCGCGAGATTCTCTCCGCCGTGGAGGGCCGCGGCGACAACCGCCTCGGCGTGGAGGCGATGGACCTGCTGGACGCCTACGGCATCTCCACCCCCGACGGCGACATCGTTGACGCGCCGGCGGACGCGCTGGAAGTCGCAGAACGCATCGAGGGCGACGTCGTGATGAAGATAGTCAGCCCCGACATCCTGCACAAGTCCGACATCGGGGGCGTCAAGGTTGGCGTGCCGAACGAGGAGGTGTACGACGCCTACGAGGACCTCGTGACGCGCGCGCGGAACTACCAGCCCGACGCCAACATCATCGGCGTGCAGGTGCAGGAGATGGTGGACCTCGACGCCGGCGCGAGACCATCGTCGGCATGAACCGGGACCCGCAGTTCGGGCCCCTCCTCATGTTCGGCCTCGGCGGCATCTTCGTGGAGGTGCTCGAAGACACGACGTTCCGCGTCGCGCCCGTCGCCGAGTCCGAAGCCCACGAGATGACCGAAGAGATAGACTCCGCGCCGCTACTCCGCGGCGCGCGCGGCCGCGACCCCGTCGACGTCGAGGGCGTCACGGAGACCATCCAGCGCCTCTCGCAACTCGTCACGGACTTCCCGGCCATCCTCGAACTGGACATCAACCCCCTCGTCGCCACCCCCGACGGCGTCCAAGCGGTGGACGTGCGATTGACGGTGGACCCCGACCAACTGTAAGCCATGAACACGTTACTCGTCACCTCGACCCACGAAAGCACCGGCAAGACGGCAGTCACGCTCGCACTCGGCAAACTCGCGCAGGAACGCGGCCAGTCCGTCGGCTACATGAAGCCGAAGGGCACGCGCCTGCAGTCGAACGTCGGCAAGACGCTCGACGAGGACCCGATGCTCGCCCGAGAGATTCTCGGCCTCGACGCCGAGATGCACCAGATGGAGCCCGTCATCTACTCGCCGACGTTCATCGACGGCGCGATTCGCGGGCAGGAGGACGGCGACGAACTCGGCGAAATCGTCGAGGAGTACTTCGGCCAACTCGCCGAGGGCAAGGACCTCATGTTCGTCGAGGGCGGCGGCGTCTGGAGCACGGGCGGCATCGTCGACCTGACCGACGTGGACGTCGCCGACCGACTGGACGCGGGCGTCCTCCTCGTCTCTAGCTACGAGAAACCCGGCGACGTGGACGACGTCCTCGCCGCGGCCGAACAGTTCGCGACCGACTCGCGGGCGTCCTGTTCAACGGCGTCACAGACGCCGTCTTCGACGAACTCGAACAGGAAGTCGTCCCGTTCCTCGAGGGGCGCGGCGTGCCCGTCCTCGGCGTCGTCCCGCGCGAACAGCAACTCGCGGGCGTCACCGTCGAGGACCTCGCCGACGAACTCGGCGCGGACGCGTCACCGACGGCGACGAGGACGCCTACGTCGAACGGTTCCTCGTCGGCGCGATGGGCGGCGACACCGCCCTGCGCTACTTCCGCCGGACGAAGAACGCCGCCGTCATCACCGGCGGCGACCGCTCGGAGATAATCACGGCCGCCCTCGAAGCGCCGGGGGTCAAGACCATCATCCTCACCGGCGGGCATCGCCCGCCCGCCGCCGTCCTCGGCAAGGCCAAGGAGAAGGGCGTGCCCGTGATGCTCGTCAACGGCGACACGCTGTCGGTGGTGGACCGCGCCGAAGACGTCGTCCACACGGGCCGCACCCGCGACGAGAAGACGGTGTCGCTGATGCGTGACCTCCTCTTCGAGCACACGGACGTGGACTCGCTGATCGGTCCCGAGAAGAGCGACGACGCGAGCGACGACGCCGCCGACGAGTAGGCCCCCTCGCGCCGTCGCACCGCCTATCCTCTCGTCGTTTCCTCGTCGCGGTAGCCGTTGATGCCCGACGGGATGACGAACCCGAGACCGAGGAGCGTCGCGCCCGCCAGCGGGAACGACCCGGTGAGCGTGTAGACGAGGTACGTCGCGGGTATCGAGAGGACGACGCCCGTCAGCACCACCCGCTGTTCTCTCGTGACCATACGTCTCCTCCGTGCCCGGGGGTCAAACCCCTGTCGCGTCCGCGACGGCGACGACGCCCGAGAACGAGGCGGCGGCCGTCAGCACTCCCACCCGCGGTCGCTGTCGTTCAGTCGCTCGCACCCGTCCGCGGTGACGACGACGAGGTCCTCGATGCGCACGCCGAACTCGCCGTCGAGGTAGACGCCGGGTTCGACGCTGAACACCATCCCCGGTTCGAGTTCGCGGTCGTTGCCGGCGACGATGTACGGTTCCTCGTGGACGTCGAGTCCGACGCCGTGGCCCGTCCGGTGGACGAACGCGTCGCCGTAGCCCGCGTCCGCGATGACCTCGCGGGCCGCGCGGTCCACCGACGCGGCGGTCACGCCGGGTTCGACGGCGTCGACGGCCGCCTCCTGTGCCGCCCGGACCACCTCGTGAACCTCGCGGACCGTCTCGGAGGGGTCGCCGTCGAAGACGACGGTCCGCGTCTGGTCGCTCGGGTAGCCGTCCACGCGCGTCCCGAAGTCGAGGACGACGGGGTCACCCGGTTCTATCGTCCGGTCGCCGTGGCGGTAGTGCGGCATCGCGCCGTTCGGACCGGACCCGACCACCGTCTCGAACGAGACGCCCTGCCCGCCGGCGTCAGCGAGGAACGACTCGACGCGGGCGGCCAGTTCGGACTCGGTCAGTCCGACGGCGTCGGCGCCGAGTGCCCGGACGGCGGCCATCGCCTCGTCCGCCGCGTCGGCCGCGCGCCGGAGGGCGTCGAGTTCGGCGTCGTCCTTGCGGATTCGGAGCGGAGCGACCACCTCGCTGGCCAGTCCGAACGTCGCGTCGGGCAGGACCGCCCGGAGGTCCTGCGTGAACGTCGCCCACATCGTGTCGTCCACGAGGACGCGCGGGTTCTCGGGCAGTCCGAGCGATTCGACGGCCGCCGCCGTGGCCGCCACCGGGTCGTCGTCGTCGGCCCACGTGCGCACGTCCTCCACCCACGTCGCCGCGCGGACCTGCGACTCGTAGAGGGCGGGGACGAGGAACGTCGGGTCGCCCGCGGCGGGGACGAGGAGGAACAGGTGGCGTTCGCCCGGTTCCTCGGCGAACCCCGAGAGGTACGAGAGGTTTCGGCTGGGGAAGCAGACCAGCGCGTCCGCGTCCGCCTCGGCGAGGGCGGCCTGCGCGTCGCGCGTCCGGCGTTCGTACGGTGTCGTCGCCATACCGGACGTTCCGCGTCTCCGCTAAAGAACGTGCGGGGACCGGCCGCCCGCGGAGGCGCGGTCCCGGCGTTTTATCCCCTCACCCGACGCAGCGACGCGTATGTCGTGGCACGCCATCGACTCGCTGGACGACGCGCGCGAGGCGACGGCGGACCTCCTCCTCCCGTTCGCCCTCGGGACGTGGCTCCGCCTCGCCCTCGTCGTCGTCTTCGTCGCGCCGGCGCGAGCAACGTCTCGGTGAACGCCAACGTCGGTGGCTCCGTCACCCCGGGCGCGCCGGCGTTCGGCGCGTTCGACGGCTTCCTCGACGGGATGCCGCCGATAGACCCGGGGACGCTCCCCGACGCGCGGACGTTCGCGTACGGCGTCGCGGCCGTCGCCGCCGTCGTCGTCCTCCTCGCCCTCGTGTTCTCGCTCGTCGCCGCGGTGATGGAGTTCGTCCTCGTCACCGCCCTCGCCGACCGGACGGTGCGCGTCCGCCGCCCGTTCCGCGAGCGGTTCGGGAAGGGCCTCCGCCTGTTCGGCTTCGAGGCGGGCGTCCTCCTCCTCGCACTCCTCGTCGTCGGCGCGCCCGCCGCCGTGGTCCTCCTCGGCGGCGTCTCGCTCGGCCCGGCCGCCCTCGTGGCTCTCCTGCCCGTTCTCCTCCTCGGCGTCGCCGTCGCCCTCCTCGTTGCCCTCCTGTTCCGCCTGACCGCCGACTTCGTCGTGCCGACGATGCTCGCGGCGGACTGCGGCGTCGTCGACGGCTGGCGGCGACTCGCCCCGACGCTCCGCACGGAGTGGGAGGAGTTCGCGCTGTACGTCGTGATTCGCGTCTCCGCCGGTGTCATCGTCGGCGCGGTGTTCGCCGCCGCGACGCTGTTCGTCGCCGTCCTCGTCGCCCTGCCGTTCGTCCTCGTCGGCGGCGCGATAGCCGTCGCCGCCGCGTCTGCGGGCGGCCTCTCGCTCTTCGGGTGGGCGCTGCTCGGCGTCGTCGCCGTCGGCTACCTCGCCACCGTCGCCCTCGCCAGCGCGTTCGTCCTCGTCCCCGTCGTCGTCTTCCTCCGGTACTACGCGCTGTACGTCCTCGGGCGACTGGACCTCGGACTGGACCTCGTCGGCGCGTCCTCACAGGGAGTGGGCGAGGGGAGCGACGACGGCGACGGCGAGAGCGACGACGACGGCCCGGACGGTGCCGTCGCGGCCTGAGTCTCGGCCGTCGCAGCACCGTCCGCCGTCCGGCGGAACCGCCCACCGGCTCTGTCCGGCGACTCACTCCGGCGTCTCGGCGGGCGTCGTCTCTCCCGCCCCGGACAGCAGCGACACGTCGAGTCGCGCGAGGAGGACGACGATGGGAATCATGAGCGCGCCGCCGAGGACGAACGGGGCCCAGAAGTCGACGGCGGTGTAGAGCAGTCCCGCGAGGGCGGGGCCGAACGTCCGCGCGAGACTGCCCGCACTCTGCGTCAGGCCGAACGCGCCGCCCTGGTCGTCCGCGGCCGCAGAGCGCGAGACGAGGGTGTTCAGCGAGACGTTCGTCACGGCGTTGCCGAAGGCAAGCGGCGTGACGACGAACGCGAGGGCGACGACGGCCGCCGGGAGCGTGGGTCCGACGGGGAGCAGCGGACCGACCGACGGGAGATACTCGCCGAGGAGGGGGGCGAACGGCACGGCCGCGAGCGTGAACACCTGCATCGCCGCGCCGACGATGGCGATGCGGTACTCGCCGTAGCGGTCCGTGAGCGGGCCGATGAGCCCGCCCTGCACGACGGCGATGACGACGCCGAAGTAGGTGAGCAGGACGGCGTTCTCCGTCGCGCCGTAGCCGTACTGGTCGTTCGTGAGGAAGATGAACTGACTCTCCAGCGCGGAGAACGCGAAGGAGACGAGGAAGAAGGAGACGACGAGCGTCCCGAGGCCGCGCGTGCGGAGGGCGTCGGCCAACTCGGCCAGACGCGACTCGCCGTCGGCCTCGCGGGACGCCGCGCGCGCCTCCGGCGGCCGGGACTCGGGCAACAGGAAGTACGCGGCGACGAGGTTCGCGCCCGTGATGGCGGCGGCGGCGAAACTGGGCAGGGAGAACTCCGTCGCGGGGAGCCACGCCGGGAACACCGACCCGGCGGCGGCGACGGCGAACTCGCTGGCGAAGAACCCGCCCAGCGCCGGCCCGAAGATGAAGCCGAGACCGAACGCCGCGCCGAGCAGTCCGAGGCCGCGGGCGCGGTCCTCCGGGGGCGTCACGTCGGCGATGTA
>NZ_WPCD01000101.1:0-12798 GCF_009741955.1 Halogeometricum sp. CBA1124
CGACGGCCGCATCGAGGCGACCGACGTCGAGTCGGTCACCCGCTGACCCGCCGCGCGGCGCACGCGCTGTTCCGTCCGACGGGCGGAGACGCCGTCGCGTCCGCGGAGAGTCGCAGAGGGCCGTTACGGAAAGGATTATACGCGGCACGCCCGGCATATGTGGGTATGAGTGTCGAGTTACCGTTCGCCCCGGTCGACACGATCATCCGCCGGAACGCTGGTGACCTTCGGGTCAGCGCCGACGCGGCGGAGGAACTCGCCCGTCGCATCCAGCGACACGGCTCGGAACTCGCCATCGACGCGGCGGAGCGAGCCCACGAGGACGGCCGAAAGACGTTGATGGCGGCGGACTTCGACGTCGAGCAGGTCGTCCCCCGGGACGAACTCGAACTCCCCATCGCACCTATCGACCGCATCGCCCGTCTCCGTATCGGCGACCGGTATCGAGTCTCGATGGACGCCCGCATCGCACTCGCGGACATCCTCGAAGACTACGCCGACAACGTCGCGGGCGCCGCGGCGAAACTCGCTCGACACGCCGACCGACGCACGATACAGGCAGAAGACATCGAGACGTACTTCGCCCTCTTCGAGTAGATGCAGTTCGGCTACAGCGAGACTTGTCTCGCACACGACACCGGCGAGCGTCACCCCGAGACGGCCGACCGTCTCCGCGCCATCCGACGAGCGCTGGCCAAGCGTCACGGCGTGGAGTACGTCGAAGCGACCCGGCGGACGACGAGGACGTGGCGTCCGTCCACGAGGACGACTACGTCGCCGAGATTCGCGGGTTCTGTGAGGACGGCGGCGGCAACTGGGACCCCGACACCGTCGCCTCCGCGGAGACGTGGGACGCCGCCCTCGCCTCGGCGGGCCTCGCACAGTGGGCCGCGCGGAAGGCCGTCGAGGGAGTGAACGGCCGCGACACCGCGTTCTCACTGGGCCGACCGCCGGGGCACCACGCCGTCGAGGACGACGCGATGGGCTTCTGTTTCGTCAACAACGCGGCCGTCGCGGCCCAGACGGTCATCGAGGACGACGGCCTCGACGCCGAACGCGTCGCCATCTTCGACTGGGACGTCCACCACGGCAACGGCACGCAGGACATCTTCTACGACCGCGGCGACGTGTTCTACGCCTCGTTCCACGAGGACGGCCTCTACCCCGGGACCGGCCACGTGGACGAAATCGGCGAGGGCGACGGCGAGGGGACGACGCTGAACGCACCGCTCGCCGCCGGCGCGGGCGACGCCGACTACGACCTCGTCGTGCGCGAGGTGCTCCGGCCGGCCATCGAACGGTTCGACCCGGACCTCTTCATCGTCAGCGCGGGGTTCGACGCGCACCGCCACGACCCCATCTCGCGGATGCGCGTCTCCACGGAGGGCTACGCGCAACTGACCGACAACGTCCGGGCCATCGCCGACGACGTGGACGCCGGACTCGCGTTCGTCCTCGAAGGCGGCTACGGCCTCGACACGCTCTCGGAGGGCGTCGCCATCGTCCACGAGACGTTCGACGGGCGGACGCCGATGGCGGTGGACGAAGAACCCGACGACAAGGCGAAGACGCTGGTCGGCGACGTGAAGGACGCTCACGGACTGGACGACTGAGAACGACCGGGCGAAAACGACCGGCCGACAGGCGACTGGACGGCCGAGAACCGACCGGACTGCCGACGGACCGCGCCGGCGGTCGACTACGGCCGCGGGTCGAAGTACCGCGCGAGTTCGACGCCGAACGCCTCGGCGAGTTTGCCGACGTCGTCGCCGACGAGTACCTCGTACCCCTCTCGAAGCTTCTGCTCGACGTTCGCGCCGAGTCCCACCTCGAACAGCGTCTCGCTTCGCAGGAGGTCGGCCGCGTCGGTGAACTCGCGTTCCCGTTCGACGACGTACCGGTCGCCGTTCAGGAACGGGCCGTAGGCGTCGCCGTCGGCGTACGTCTCGTAGAACCCCTCGGCGTGGTCGCGGACGTGGACGGGCGGGCCGTCGTGCCGCGCCACGTTCGGGAGCGTCCGGTGGGTGAGTTCGACCAACAGGACCGCGTCGTCGTCGGCGAACGTCGTCGACCGAATCGGCGCGAACCCCCGCCGGCCGAGTTCGGATTCGCGCCCGCGATGGACTTGTACAGTTGGGGGTACAGTTGGTCGTCCACGACGTCGGGCGCGTCGAACACGACGGCCACCGGCGTCGTCCCGCGTCGTCGCACGTGGTCGCGGACCGCCGCGGCGGACAGCGGTTCCGGTTCGTCGTCGACGAACAGTTCCTCGCGGGGGTCCGCGAGGAGTTCGCGGGCGTAGTGCTGCAGTCGGGCGACGTTCTCCGCCGAGCAGACGGCGGCGACGTTCCGCGTCGAGTCCGTCGGGTCGACAACGACGAGTGGGTCGTCGAACGACCGCGTGCCGTGGTCCTCGGGGTCGAGTTCGACCGGCGGGTGCCAGTCGGCGGCGGCGCGAAGCAGCGACTCGAAGCTCCCGTACTCGAGGACGAGGAGTTCGGTGAGATACCCCGAGAACCCCTGCGTCCGGAGGTTGCTCCCGTACGCGCCGATGCCCTTCAGGAACCGCTTGAACACCCGCACGTCGGCGGCGAGTTCCTCGTCCAGGCGCGTGCGGAGGTACTCGTTGTGGTGCGGCGTTCGGTCCACGGCCGACTGGATGGCGGCCCCCTCGTCCACGTCGAAGCACGGCACCAGGTCGACGTCGAAACCGTCGAACTCCCCGACGACGTACGGGTGTTCGGCGTACTCCTCGTGGCCCTCGGGGAAGACGGCGTTGCCGACGGCGAGTCCGTAGCGTTCGAGCGACTCGCGGTCCACGTCGTCGGGGAAGCGGACGAACAGGTCGATGTCTCGGTCGCCCGAGAGCCACGTCCCCCGGGCCGTCGACCCCACCTGAATCACGTCCGCGTCGACGGGTACCTCGTTCAGCGCGTCCTCGACGCGGGCCGAGAGCGCCTCGACCGCTTCGCGGAGCGCCGTTCGCTCGGCGGCGTCCGGGTCGATTCGTTCGCGGACGCGGGCGACGACGCGCGACAGGTCCTCGGAGTCCGACTCGGCCATTGCTGCTTCGGCGTTGTCCGTGACCGGGCGAAAGCGTGTCGGTGGGGCCCCTTTCGGACGCACGCTGACACCCCGCACGCGCGGGGCAAAACGAAAGCCCTATCAAAGTTCCTCGGTGTACGATAGATTGCAGTCGCACGCCCCCGAGCCGTCGTAGCTCAGTTGGTAGAGCACCTCGCTGTTAACGAGGTGGTCCCAGGTTCGAGTCCTGGCGACGGCGTCAGTTTCTCCGTGGATTCCGCCGGCCAGTCGTTGCTCCGTCGGCCGGTTCCTCGGCGGACAACGACAACGCTAAAGAGGTGCCCGCGGAAACTGGTGAACGAATCGGGCCCTTAGCTCAGTCTGGTTAGAGCGCTCGGCTCATAACCGAGTGGTCGATGGTTCGAATCCGTCAGGGCCCATACGAGTGTCCGAGCGTCAGCGAGGACCGAGTGTGTACCGCTGACGATCGAACCCGACGAGACCGAACAGAGTGAGGTCTCGGCACGGTTCGAATCCGTCAGGGCCCATAAAAAAAAAAAACCCGCGAGCGACGGCGACCGGCGCTTCGACGCTATTCTAACGAGTCGAGTCGCGCCGCCTCGCTAGGACTCCTCGTCGGGGTCGTACTGGGACGCCGTGCGCAGGTGTAGCCCGACGCCGAGGGCGGCACCGACGGTGGCCAGTCCGACGGTGCCCGCGGCGACGCCGACGCCCATCGGCGTCAACTCGTCCACCGGCCCGTCGCCGACGAGGACGACGCCGCGCATCCCTCGGTCGCGGTACGTCGTACACTCGTACGTCGAGAGGCCGTCGCCGTCGAAGGCGAGGGCGAACTCGTGGCCATCCCCATGTCCATGTGTCGCGGAGTCTGGTAGTGGCAGTGGTAGAGGTGCGTGCCGGCCACGTTGGCGGTGAACTCGTACGTGTGCGTCTCGCCGGGTTCGACGGTGACGCCCGTCGTCGTCGGCACGCCGTCGTTCTCCCACGTCTTCCGCAGGCCGTGGACGTGGAACGTGTGCGGCATGTCCATCTCCGTGTTGTCGAGAGTGACCGAGAACGTCTCTCCCTCGGCGATGCGGAGAATCGGGCCGGGGACGGAGGGCGTTCCGTCGTCGGCCTGCCACGCCCACACGACGGGGAGCGTGATGGGGCCGTTCATCGTCTCGCCGGGGTGGACGTGGTGGACCGCGCTTACGGACTTCAGCGTCACGTGGTTGTCTCGGTCGCCGAGTTCGACCACCTCGGGCCGGCCGGTCGTCGGGAGGTCGCCGGCGACCGACTGCGCGGCCGACGCGTCGACCCGCGTCACCGTCGGCGTCGAACTCGTCAGGCAACCGGCGGAGGCGAACAGGCCCGTCGACCCCGTCGCGGCGAGAAACTGTCGTCGGGAGATTCCGTCACCGGGGGCACCGATTTCGTTCGTCATAGCTCGTAGTTATCCGTAGAGGGACATATTCACTGAAGCAAACTCTCACCCACCGAGAAACAGAGCATTTAATTGCTGTAGAGCAGCCCTCGCGGGCTACTAGTTCACGAACGAACGTGACTTCCCGGAGAGTGATAATGATACGATATGAGACAACTAGCGGGGCTGAGTCCCCTCGTGGGCCGTCTCCCGTCAGGCGTCGGCCGTCGTCTCGTCGTCGTCGTTCGACGCATCGGACTCGTCGGTGTCGTCGTCGTCTTCTTCTTCGCTCGTGTCGGTCTGGGAGTCGTCGGTGTCGTCGTCGTCCGCTTCTTCGCTCGTGTCGGTCTGGGAGTCGTCGGCGTCGGCGTTCTCGGAGCCGCCATCATCTGCGGCGGCTTCGTCCGCCCGTTCGTCTCTGTTCGCCTGCGTTTCCGCCGCCGCGTCGTTCTCCGCTGCCGACTCGGCGTCACTCGTCTCCGCCGTCTGCGTGGCGTCCGTCGTCTCGGTGGTCTCGGAATCCGCCGACGCCGTCTCGGTGGCCTCCGAATCGGTGGACTCCGAATCGTCGTCCTCGCCGCTCACCGTCTCCGTCAGTATCTCGGTCACCGTCTCGGTCAGCGACTCGGTCGGCGAGTCCGTCGACTGGGCCGTCTCGGGTTCGGCGTCCGTCGGTTCGACGGTGGCAGTCTGCGTTTCAGTTTGCGTCTCGGTCGTTGTGGCCGTCTGTGTGTCGGTCGTCTCGGTCCGCGTTTCCGTTTCCGTGTCGGTCGTCTCGGTCCGCGTCTCTGTTGACTCCGACTGCGTGCCCGTCGTCGTCTCGGCCGGTTCGGCTTCGCTCTCGGCGTCGTCGCCCTCGCCGTCGTCCTCAGCGTCGTCGCCCTCGCCGTCGTCCTCAGCGTCGTCGCTCTCGTCGGATTCCGTCGGTTCCTCGGTCGCCAGCGGGTTCGGCTCGAAGAACTGCCAGAGGCCGGTGTAGCCGTGCTGGGCGTTCGTCGCTAGCTCCTCGTAGCGCGCCCGCTTGGAGAACGAGTGGTCGGACACCTGCGCGTGGCCCTGTTGGACCAACTGCTCGTTCAGCGTGTCGCCGCCGGCGTCGAGGTAGACGAGGAGCCGACCCTGCGAGTCGCGGCGGTCGGCCGCGGAGTCGACGCGAATCGTCACGCGTTCGCCCGCCACTCGCTCGCGCGTGAAGTCGGTCGCCTCACTGACCCACTCGTCGAGCCACTCCTCGCCGCCGTCGTCTGTGGGCATCCCCTCGAAGTCGTCGTCCTCGTACTGCCCGTCCGGCACTTCGACGCCGACGAGTCTGATCTCGTCGACGCTCCCGTCGGGGAACTCGACTCGCAGCGTGTCCGCCTCAACCACTTCGACCACCGTCACGGTCCACTCGGTCCGGTTCGCGTCGTCCGGGGACGAATCGGACGTGGACGTCGCGCCGGGCGTCGCGGTCGTGGTCGCGTTGGACGTCGAGGTCATCGTCCCGTTGTCGGCGCTGTCGTTCGTGCTCTCCGGTGCGGCGTTCGACTGCGCGCCGGTGTCCGTGTCCGCCGACGAATCGTCGTCGTTAGAGTCGTTAGAGTCGTTAGAGTCGTTAGAGTCGTTAGAGTCGTTAGAGTCGTTAGAGTCGTTAGAGTCGTTAGAGTCGTTAGAGTCGCCGTTGGAGGCGTCGTCGTCTGAGTTATCGTTAGCGTCGTCACCGGAGTCCGCAGACGCGTCTGTCGGTGAACTCGTCCCCGCGTCCGCTTCGTCGCTCGCACCACCGCCCTCCTCGCTCGCTTGCGCGGTCTCACCCTCGGCGGCCGCCTGCTGCGCGTCGGTGGCGACGTCCGTCGTCGAAGCCGTTCCCGAGTCGGTCGCCGTCTGTGCGTTCGCCGTGGAGACTTGCGTCTTGACGTCGCTGTCGTTGGAGGATTGCGGTCCCGCAGACGTGCACCCCGCCGTGATGAGCAGGAGAGCGACTGCGAGCGCTGCTAGCCGGGACATGCTGTACCCGACCGACTCCCCCGCGGACCATATAATTCAGCATAATCTCCGGTGATATAATGTCTCGTTATACACACAGTCAACTTTTACAGTATAAATTATCGTCGCGGGCGGCTGTTCCCGTTTCAAGAGTGTGGATTAACGAACAGTTTTCGGCGGTCATTCGACGGTACTCGCTCCGCCCGCCGACAGACCGCCGTCCGGGCCGTCGTTCGGCGCGGACCCGATGCGGGGCCCGTCACACCCACGCCGACTACGCCAGCGTCACCGTCGGCATGTCGAGGAACGCCGTCTCGTACCCCTCGTGGCGTGCGACCTGTGGCGGCGTCTCGACGCGCAGTTCCGCCGTCTCGCCGTCCGCGAGTCCGGGCGCCGGCGCCCCGTAGTGGAACCCGAGTTCGGGGTCCAGTCCGGCGCCCAACGGGCCGTCGAACGACGCCCCGCCGTCGATACTCGCCTCCAGCGCCATGCCGGGGAGGACCAGTCCGTTGTGCGGCGTCCGCGGGGAGACGACGACGTACGGGTCGTCGCCGAACCGGTCGGCGGAGACGACGCTTCCGAGGAACGCCGCGTCGCCGCTGGTACCGCGTCCCAGCGACGCGCCGGGGAGGGTCTCGGGGGCCCGTCCGACCGGAATCGACGCCATCTCCATCGGTCTGACCGCGCCGCGTTCGCCCTGCGTGTCCGCCAGCGACTCCGACGTGATGTCGTTCAGCGTCCGCGTGGCGAACTCCAAGGCGACGGTTCCGGTCGCCGGGTCCGCGAACCGCCCCGCGAACGACCCGAAGCGGTTCGCGTCGAGGCCACCGACGCTGACTTCTACCTCGTACGTTCCGTCGCCGTCGAGCGGAAAGTTCGCACCGTAGTGGACGCCCATCCGCTGGGAGAGCATCGGGTAGACGACTTCTTGACTCACGAGTTCGCCCCCGCGACGGATGGCCACCGACAGTCCGGTGTTCGGGACGACCAGTCCCGTCTCGGGTTCCCACACCGACACCATCAGGTGGACGCTGTCCTCGGCCGTCGCCGCGACGCGCTTCGTGACGAACGCGCCGTCGTCTCGCTCGACGACCCAGAACCGGTGCGGATAGGAGTACGTCACCGCGGCCTGCAGGTCGCCGACGGCCGTCGTTCCCGCCATCTCCATCGAATCCACGTGCGTCGGGACGTAGACGGCCGCCGGCCGGTCGGCGACGACGGGCGGTTCCCTGCTCCGCCGTTCCAGCAGGTCGGGAACGCCGATGCACCCGGCGAGACTCCCGACTCCGGCCGCTCCCGCGGCGGAGAGAAATCGTCGTCGGTCCATGCAGGTTCGCAGACGGTTGCGCGATATACCCCTTCTGGTGTACGTGGCGAACCGCGGTGGACACACTCTTGACCACCGGCCTCGGAGCCTCCGTATGGACGCAGAGAGTCGGTCGCCCCTCGACTGGAAGTTCGCGGCGGCCGGGTTCGCGCTGCTCGTCGTCGGGGTGGGCGTGGTGACCGAACGCCCCCTGCTGTCACTCGGAGCGGCGTCCCTCCTCCTCCTCGCACTCTCGTTGGTCTACCCGTTCGCCCGGTTCGCGGGCGAGACGAACCCACGAGAGGGTCGGCGGTAACCGCCGCCCTCGGGCGGTCCGACTCGCCCGGCGAACGCGACCGAATCGCTCGCGAACGTCCGTCTCGCCGACGCTCGCCGGCCCCCAAGAGTTATCCTGACCGAACGTTCAGTTGAAGCATGGAGCGGAACTCACGGAAACGGCCGTGGCTCGCTGCCGCCCTCGGGACGCTCGCGACGGGAGCCGGCCACGTCTACCTCCGCAGGTGGAAGCGGGCGTTTGGGTGGTTGGCAGTCGCCGTCGCCGCCGCCGTGTTGCTCGTTCAACCGGCGGAGATGCAGGCGTTCGTCGACGGGACCGGCCCAGTCGAACCGCTGTACCCCGTTCTCTCCATCGTTCTCGCGAGCGCGTTCGACGCGTATCTGGTCGCTCGCGCCCAGAACGAAGCCGCTCGCCGTGCCGTCGAACCCGACGGAACCATCACGCACTGTCCGCAGTGCGGGAAGGAACTCGACGGCGACATCGACTTCTGTCCGTGGTGTACCGCCGAACTCGACGAGTTCCGCGTCGCCGACGCTCCGGAGTGAACTGAGGGCGGCCGCCGCCTCACTCCACTGGGAGGAGACCCGCCCCGGCGGCGATTCGCTCCGGGTCGTCCAGGTCCCGTGCCAGTCGCTCGCGCCGCGCTTCCAGTTCTCGGTAGGCTTCCGTCCCGGTGTCGCCCCGGAACGCGGTCATCTTCGCGACGACGGAGAGATATCGACGGGCCTGCTCCGACCGCGGCGTCAACAGGTCTTCGACCGCTTCGGCCAACTCCGTCGCCGTCACCGGCTTTCTGACGTACCGGTCGAACGGCACCGACAGCGCCGCCTCGTCGAGGCGGGCGGACGCGAGGAGCGCGACCCGTATCTCCGGATACTGGTCTGCGATGCGTTCCGCGACGTGTTCGCCCGAGACGTCCGGCATCTTCCGGTCGAGGAGGACCACGTCCACGTCCTCGCCCACCGCCGCCAGTCCCTCGGTGCCGTCGTTGGCCGCCCTGACCTCGAACCCCGACAGCATCGACGCGTACATCTCCGTCAGGCGCGGGTCGTCGTCCACGACGAGGACGACGGGCGACCCGTCGCCACGGTGCCGGTCAGCCCACCGGCCGAGGTCCGAGAGCACGGCCGCGAGTTCGCGCCCCGCCGCCGTCGGCGTGTACTCGACGCGGAGGGGGCTCGTCTGCAGTTCGTGCCGTTCGACCAGTCCGTCGTCGACGAGGTCCGCCAGCGCGTCGTTGAGCACCTTCGCGGACACGTCGAGTCGCCGTTCGAGGTCGGAGAAGCCCGCCGGGCCGTCGGTGACGAGTGAGTAGACGACGGCCGGGTGCCACTTCTTGCCGACGACTGCCGCCCCCTCGAGGACGGCGCGGAGCGACGGGTCCCGGTCGGTCATTCGTCCGTCTATCAGTATCTCTCCTGATAACGATTTCTCTCGGTGGGCTGCGTCGAAAGGAGTGTGACGCGCGACGGAACCGGGACGGAAGGGGATGGATGGGGGGGTGGGTCGATGAGGTCGCGTGACTCCGTCGCGCCGAAGCCTCCACCGTGCCCGACGACGTGGTGACGCTTCGCAGTGTGGTCGAGTCCCACAGGACCGGCGTCGTCGGCATCTCGACGTTCTCGGTATCTATAAAAAACTCTTGGCTAACCCTGAAGTGCGTGGGTACTTACTTGGAGGTTAGTCGGTCACGCGGAGTTCGACGACCACCGTCGCGTCGGCGTCTTCGACCCGGACGTCGCCGCCGTAGGCGTCGACGAGCGTCTTCACGAGAAACAGGCTGATTCCCGTGGCGGGACTGTCCAGTTCGCTCTCCCCGAGTGCGCGTCGCCGTCGGCCGTCGGGGTCCGTCGCCCCGCCCTCGATGCGGACCCGAACGGTGTCGCCGTCGCGTTCGCCGGCGACGCGAACCGCCGGGTCCGTCCCGGCGTGGTTCGCCACGGCGTCGTTCAGGAGGTTGCGGAACACCGACTCGAGCAGCGAGTTCGCGGCGACGCGGCACGTCGGCACCTCGTCGAGTTCGACGACCGCGTCGCCGAACGTCTCGCGTCGGGTCTGGACCGCCCTGCGGAGGACGGGTTCGAGGCGGGTCGGCTCTACCTCCTCCGTCCCGTCGCCGACGATTATCTCCACCGCGTCGCGGGCCACGTCGGTCAACTCCAGCGTCTGCCGGCCGTTGTCGAGGATGCGGTCGAGGACCTCCTCGTCGTCCTCGTCGACGGCGTCGCGCAGGACGTCCGCCCACCCGACGACCACCGACAGGTCGTTGCGGATGTCGTGCGTGAGGACGCGCGTGAGCGTCTCCAACTGCGCCGCCGTCGACCCGTCCGTTCGGGCACGCTCGCCGGTTCGGTCGGCGCCGTCCGCGTTCGCGGCCGCGACGACTCGCCGTTCGAGCGTCGCCGCCTCGTCGGATACCGTCCGCGTCGTCTCCTCGGTTCCCGCTTCCTCGCCTGTCGCGTCCCCGACCACGTAGTCCGACGCGCCGGCGCGGAGGGCGTCGCGCGCCACCGCCTCGTCTCCGACGGCCGTGTAGACGACCACCGGTAGCGACGGGTGGGCGTCACGCAGTTTCGAGACCACACCGACGCCGTCGCCGTCGGCCAACGCGTAGTTGCAGACCACGCAGTCGTACGTTGCCGGGTCGAGGTCCGACGCCGCCGGAGAGGCGACGCCGTCGACTTCCACTCCCCGCGCCCCCGACTCGAGGCGGTGCGGCGACACCGCCGTCGGGTCCTCGTCCCCCTCCACGAACAGCACTCGCACCCGTCTGTCCATGTCTGGTAGAGTTCGATGGGATACAAAAGTCCTCACGACCCGCGAGTGACACGTCGCGCCCGCGCCGAACCGACTCGCCGGCGACGCGCCGGCCTCAGTCGTGCGTGGCGAACGCCGTGAAGTCGTCCACCGGCATCACCGAGTAGTCCACGCTGAGGGTGTCCTTCGTCGCGCGAATCTTCCCGACGAACGTGGAGATGTCCTCCAGTTGACCCTCGAGGACGAACAGTTCCATGCAGTAGTGCTCGCCGACGTGACTGTGGAAGTTGGAGGCGACGAACCCTTCGTACTCGTGTCGGAGTTTCATCATCCGTTCCTCGACGCTCGTCGTCTCGTAGTCGAAGATGACGGTGACGACGGCCATCAGTCGGCGGTCTTCGAGGCGCCTGTCCTCGAACTCCCCGAGGAGGTTCCGTGCCGCCTCGCGGACGACTTCGCTCCGCCCGGTGTAGCCGTGTTCGTCGGCGAACGTGTCGATTCGCTCCAGCAGTTCCTCCGGCATGGAGACGCTGACGACTGTCATGTATTAAAACAACGCCGCAAATATATTAAGGATTGTTACACGAGCGCTCCCGACGATGCGAGAGTCTCGTACGCCGTCGATTCGGTCCGAACGCTCTCGGGGACGCTCCACTCGAACTGCCGTGAACGATTCTGAACTTTTCTCCGACAGATGGTTTTGTTCGTGACTGCTTCAGTTCCTTTCTTCTCGCTACTACAAGAATATAAATCAGGACTAAGGGTCAGGAGTCCGAACCCTCTGACGAGATGCCACACCAAGTCGTCGCCAGCGACTACCACATGGTCCGGCCGGAGATACTCCGACGGACGCTCGACGGGACCGCGGCGGTCACTCTGGCCGACCTCGGTTCGACGGACCGTCTCGTGGACGCCTGCGAACGGGTGGACGCCGACGCCCTCATCACCGACATCGCGACGCCCGTCACCGAGGAGGCACTCGCGCGTCTGGACCTGTCCGTGGTCGCCCGCGCCGCCGTCGGGTTCGAGAACATCGACGTCGCCGCCGCGGAGGAACACGGCGTCGTCGTCACGAACGTCCCCGGCTACTGCACAGACGAGGTGGCGACGCACAGCGTCGCCCTCCTCCTGTCGGCCGTCCGGGCCATCCCGGAGGTCGATAGCCGCATCGGCGCCGGCGAGTGGCCGGAGGCCGACTCCACCGCCAACGAGATACACCGCCTCCGCGGTCGGACGCTCGGGTTCGTCTCCTTCGGCGCAATCGCCCGCCGCGCCGCCGAGATGGTCGGCGGGTTCGGCCTCGACCTCGTCGCGTTCGACCCCTACCTCGACGACGGCGCTCTCGACGACCTGTCGGTCGACGTCGAACTCGTGGACTTCGAGACGTTGCTGGACCGGTCGCACTACGTCTCGGTGAACGCGCCCGCGACGCCGGAGACGCGGGGGATGTTCGACGCCGAGGCGTTCGCCCGGATGCGCGACGACGCCGTACTGGTCAACACCGGCCGAGGGGCCGTCGTCGACGAGGACGCCCTCCTGACGGCACTCGACGCCGGCGAACTCGACTGCGCCGCCCTCGACGTGTTCGAGTCCGAACCGCTCCCCGCCGACTCGCCGCTTCGCGACCGAGCGGACGTCGTCGTGACCTCCCACACGGGTGGCACTCCGTGGAGGCCAGCGCCGAGGTGAACGAGACGGCCGCCGCCGACGTGCGCCGGGTGTTGCGGGGCGAGACCCCCGAGAACCGCGTGGACCCCGACTGGGTCTGAGGCGGCGTCTCGGAGCCGGAAACGGGCGGTTCTTCAGTCCCGTACGTACGTGTCACGCACCGTCTGCGCCAGCACGCTCTCGCGGTCGAAGACGATGTAGACGGCGAGGAACGGTTCGTCCGCCGGTCGCAACACGAACACCGCGCGGGGTTGCTCCGCCTCCGACGGCAGTTCGACGCGGTCGCTCTCACCGGTCTCGACGCGGCTGACGAGGGGGTCGAGGGGGCGCACGCCGTCGCGGAACTCCGCGAAC
>NZ_WPCD01000172.1:0-7967 GCF_009741955.1 Halogeometricum sp. CBA1124
CGTCGCCGGCGAACGCGTCCAGCCCCTTCTGGGAGTCGTCGAGTTCCTCCTCCACCTCGTCGGCGACGCCCTTCAGGTCACGGAGTTCCGACTCCATCTCCTTCTCGCGGCGGCGAGAGATCCAGAAGTACGCCTCGTCGCGCGTGTTCTCGGCCATCAAGACGACGACGCGCCCCTCGGCCTGCCGGCCGGTCCGGCCCTTCCGCTGGATGGAGCGAATCGCCGTCGGGACGGGTTCGAAGAAGAGCACGAGGTCCACCTCGGGCACGTCCAGACCCTCCTCGGCGACGGAGGTGGAGACGAGCACCTCGAACTCGCCGTTGCGGAACTCGTCCAACGTCTCCTGTTGCTCTTTCTGGGTCATCCCGTCCGACCCCTCCCTGTCGCCCTGCCCGACGAACCGCCGGACGTCGAACGACTCCGAGAGGAACTCCGTGAGGGCCTCGGCGGTGTCGCGCGACTCGGTGAAGACTATGACGCGCTGGCCGCCCTCGATGCCGAGCGTCTGCGCGAGGAGGATTCTGGTACGAGAGAACTTCGGGTGCAGGCCGTCGAACGACTCGGCCTTCCGCATCGCCTCTCTCACTTTGGGTTCCGCGACGAGTCGCTGACTCGCCTTCGACGCGCCCGACGAACGCGCGGCGTTGCGCTGACGCTCGAAGTACCGGCGGACCGACTCGACGGACTGCGTCTCGACCAGTTCGACGGCGCGGCGGAGTTTCATCACCTCCGCGTGCGTGGACATCCCCTTGTAACCCTCCGACTGGTCGTTGTTCATCAGCTTCTGCAACTCCGCGCGCATCCCGTTCAACTGCTTCTGCGAGACGTCCGGACTCGTCGTGTTCGTCACGCCGAGGGACTTCAGCTTCTCCAGTCGGTCCGTGATGACCTCGTTGAGCGCGTCACGTATCCCGAGAATCTCGTCGGGGAGTTGGATGCGCTCCCACTCCACGTCGGTGTCGTAGGTGTACTCGTCGACGTCGGCGTCCTCCTCGGTCATCACCTCCACCTCGACCAGACCGAGGTTCTCGCACACTTCGAGGATGGACTCCTCGTCGCCGCCGGGCGAGGCGCTCATCCCGGTGACGAGGGGGTGCTCGGCGTCGGCGTGGTAGCGCTCGGCGATGTAGACGTAGGCGTAGTCGCCGGTGCCGCGGTGGCACTCGTCGAACGTGAGATGCGTCACGTCGCGGAGCGACACCCGGTTGCCGATGAGGTCGTTCTCCACCACCTGCGGCGTCGCGATGACGATGCGGGCGTCGTCCCAGAGGGCCGCCCTGTCGTCCGGGCGGACGTCGCCGGTGAAGACGACGATCTCGTCGTCGGGAATCTGGAGGGCCTCGCGGTAGAAGTCGGCGTGCTGCTGGACCAGCGGTTTCGTCGGCGCGAGGAAGAGCGCCTTCCCGCCCACCTCGTGGAGTCGTTCGGCGGTCACGAGGAGGCTGACCGTGGTCTTGCCGAGACCCGTGGGGAGACAGACCAGCGTGTGCGCGTCGCGGGCGGCGCTCGCCAGTCGAATCTGATACAGCCGTCGCTCGATGAACGACGGACTCAAGAGCGGATGGTCTACGTGCGAGGGGTCGTCGGCGGCCGCCATCGACCCTCGCTTCGGTGCGGTGGCGGTTAAGCGTTGGCGAACCGTGGCGAAAGTGAACGCCGTGGGCTCACCGCGTCTCGGGTGGTCTCAGCGGCGTTCGGGGTCGTCGTCCCAGACGGACCGCAGCGGTTCGTCCCTCTCGTCGACGGCGTCCGGGACGGACTCGCCGACGAGGTCGGCCCACTCGGCGAGGTGGTGGTCGCGGGTCTCTCGGGTCATTGGCTCTCGGGAGAAAGGGTCACGGCGTGCGTATATAACGATTGTGCCTGTGTATCACAATTCTGGAACGACCGCAACGAACGCCCCCCGCTCTCGGGTGCGGCCCTCAGACGACCTGTTCGCCGTCGTCGTCGTACAGTTCGATGGCGTCGACGGGACAGACGCGGGCGGCGAACTTCGCGTCGAACTCCGCGTCCTCCGGGACTTCGAGTTCGAAGACGTCCTCTTCGACCTCCTCAGCGCCGACCAGGTCGGCCTTGCCCGCGTCGAGGTTCTTCTCGAACGCCTCCCACTCGTCGACGCACTGGAACATCCCGATGCAGGTGTCGCGGTCGTAGCGAATCTTCATGCGCGGTGCTTCGGCGAGGGCGTACAAAGCGGTGACGACGCGGGGGCGTCAGCGTCGCGGACGACGCGCCGCCACCGGCGACTCGCGCCGCGGGGTCCGACCATTTAAACCGGGTGACGGCTTACTCCGGCGCAATGAGACCGGAGGACGTGCCCGGCCTGCCCGAGGGGGTGCCCGAGCAGTTGCAGTCGGAGGGCATCGAGGAACTGTACCCCCCGCAGGCCGAGGCGGTGGAGGCGGGCGTGACGGAGGGCGAGAGCGTCCTCGCCTCCATCCCGACGGCATCCGGCAAGACGTTCGTCGCGGAGATGGCGATGCTGTCGAGCGTCCAGCGCGGCGGGAAGGCGCTCTACATCGTCCCCCTCCGCGCGCTGGCCTCCGAGAAGAAGGCCGAGTTCGAGCGCTGGGAGGAGTTCGGCGTCGACGTGGGCGTCTCCACCGGCAACTACGAGTCCAGCGGCGAGTGGCTCTCCTCGCAGGACGTCATCGTCGCTACCTCGGAGAAGGTGGACTCGCTCATCCGGAACAACGCGCCGTGGGTGAGCGAACTCTCCTGCGTCGTCGCGACGAAGTCCACCTCGTCGACGACAGCCACCGCGGGCCCACCCTCGAAGTCACCCTCGGCAAACTCCGGAAGATAAACCCCGGCCTGCAGGTGGTCGCCCTCTCGGCCACCGTGGGCAACGCCGACGAGGTGGCCGAGTGGCTGGACGCCACCCTCGTCGAGTCCGACTGGCGGCCCATCGACCTGAAGATGGGCGTCCACTACGGCAACGCCGTCTCGTTCGACGACGGGAGTCAGCGGGAGGTGCCGGTTGGAAAGGGCGACCGGAAGACGAACGCCCTCGTCGCCGACGCACTGGACGAGGGGGGGTCCTCGCTCGTCTTCGTCAACTCCCGGCGGAACGCCGAGGCGGCGGCGAAGCGACTGAAGGACGTGACCGCGCGGTATCTCACCCCCGAAGAGGAGGAGGAGTTGGCCGAACTCGCGGGGGAGATACGCGACGTCTCCGACACCGAGACGAGCGACACCCTCGCGAACTGCGTGGCGAAGGGCGCGGCGTTCCACCACGCCGGACTCGCCGCCGACCACCGCAGTCTGGTCGAGGACGCCTTCCGCGACAGACTCGTGAAGACGGTGTCGGCGACGCCGACGCTGGCCGCCGGCGTGAACGTCCCCGCGCGTCGCGTCGTCGTCCGCGACCTGAAGCGCTACACCGGCGAGCGCATGGCGTGGCTCCCCGTCCTCGAAGTCCACCAGATGTGCGGGCGGGCGGGCCGACCCCACCTCGACCCGTACGGCGAGGCGGTCCTCGTGAGCGGAACGGACGGCGGCCCGGACGCGACGAACTGTGGGACCGGTACGTCACCGCCGGGCCGGAGGCCGTCGAGTCGAAACTCGCCGCGCGCGACGCCCTGCGGACGCACGTGCTCTCCGTCGTCGCTCGGGGTTCGCCGACTCCCGCGCGGGCGTAGTGGACCTGCTGGACGCGACGTTCTTCGCCCACCAGTCGCCCGACGTGGACCGCGCCCGTCTCGTCGACTCGGTGGTCGCGGAACTCGCCGAGATGGAGATGCTCGCGGCCGGCGGCGGGGCGAGCGACGGGGCCGACGGCACGGACCGACTGGCGGCGACGGAACTCGGCGGGGTCGTCTCGCGGCAGTACGTCACGCCCGAGACGGGGGCGCGACTGGTCGCGGGCGTGGAGACGGCGGCGGCGATGGACGCCGCGAACGTGACCGAACTGACGGCGCTGGAAGTCGTCTGCGACACGCCGGACATGCAGGGGACGTACCTCGGCAACCGCGAACGCGCCGCGATGTACCGCTTCGCCAGCACGCACGCCGCGGAGTTCACGACCGGTCTGAACGACGCCGACGACTTCGAGGAGTGGCTGTGCGCGGTCAAACTCGCGCGCATCTTCGCGGACTGGACCGCCGGCGAGTCCGTCGAGACCATCGTCGACCGCTACCGCATCGGGCCGGGCGACCTGGAGGCCCGCCTCGAACGCGTCGAGTGGTTGCTCGGCGCGGCGGACGCCGTCGCCGCCGTCGTGGACGCGGACCTGCCGGTGTTCCGCGAGGTGCGCGACCGAATCTGACCGGGACGCGAACCCGGCCGAGACCAGAATCCGGCCGGGACCCGAATCGACCGTGAGTCGACCCCGGCCGGGACGCGAATCCGACCGCGAATCGGACGCCCGTGCGGCGACGGCCACCCGTCTCCCCGCCCGACTTTATTACCCCCCGCGACGTACGTCGTGGGCATGGCTGGAATCACCTACGAGGACTTTCTCGACCTGTCGTACGAACCGGACGAGTCGGACCTCGTGTGTACGTTCCGCATCGCTCCCGCCGAGGGGATGGACGCCGAAGCGGCCGCCTCGCGGGTCGCCTCGGAGTCCTCCAACGGGACGTGGGCCGCCCTCCCGACGGGCGAGGGCTTCACCGACATGGGCGCGACGGCGTTCGCCATCCGCGGCGACGACGACGACGCCGAGGTGGACGTGGCCTACCCCGCGGGCCTGTTCGAACCCGGCAACATGCCCCAGATCCTCTCCTGCATCGCGGGCAACATCATGGGGATGAAAGCGGTCGACACCATCCGTCTCCTCGACTGCGAGTGGCCCGAGGCGACCGTCGAGGCGTTCGCCGGGGCGCAGTTCGGGTCCTCGGTCCGCGAGGAGATATTCGGCATCGAGGGCGACCGGCCCATCCTCGCCACCGTCCCCAAGCCGAAGGTCGGCCTCTCGACGGAACGACACGCCGAAGTCGGCTACGAGGCGTGGGTCGGCGGCGTCGACCTGTTGAAGGACGACGAGAACCTCACCGACCAGTCGTTCAACCCCTACCACGACCGCCTCGTCGAGAGCCTGTCGCTCCGCGACGACGCCGAGGACGAGACGGGCGAGACGAAGTCCTACCTGATCAACGTCACCGCCGACACGAACACGATGCTCGAACGCGTCGACCTGGCGGCCGAGGAGGGCTGTGAGTACGTGATGGTGGACGTGATAACCACCGGGTGGGGCGCGGTCCAGACGGTCCGCGAACGCTGCGAGGACCACGGCATCGCCATCCACGCCCACCGCGCGATGCACGCGGCGTTCGACCGCCTCCCCGACCACGGCGTCTCGATGCGCGTCCTCGCGCAGATAGCGCGCCTCTGCGGCGTCGACCAACTCCACACGGGGACCGCCGGACTCGGCAAACTCGCCAACGAGGACACGGTCGGCATAAACGACTGGCTCCGCTCGGACCTGTACGGCACGACGGACGTGCTCCCCGTCGCCTCCGGCGGACTCCACCCCGGCCTCGTCCCCGACCTGTTGGACGCGACGGGGACGAACGTCTGCGTGCAGGCCGGCGGCGGCATCCACGGGCACCCGGACGGCACGCGGGCGGGCGCGGCGGCCCTCCGCGCGGCCGTCGACGGCTACGCCGCCGGGAAGTCGCTGGAAGCGGCGGCCGAAGACAGCCCCGAACTCGCGGCCGCCGTCGAGGAGTGGGGGACGGAGACGCCGCGGTAGGCTACTCCGCCGCGTCGAGGCCCGCCGCCGCGTCGTCCGCCGCCTCGTCGGCGCGGTCCGCGTTCGTCGACTCCGCGAGGCGACGATAGCCCGCGAGGGCGGCGGCGACGACGACGGCGCCGGAAGTGTTGATGACGAGGTCTATCGCCGTGTCGACGGCGTAGAAGCGGAGCGTCCAGTCGTACCAGAACGTCTTGAACACGAACTCGTACACCTCGAACCAGGCGCCGATGGCGAGGACGGCCGGTATCAGCCACCACGACGAGTCGGCGGCCGGCGTCCGGCGGTGCGTCATCGCGAGGACGGCGGCGACGCCGACGCCGCCCATCGCGTGCGTCAGGAGGTCCCACCACGGGAGCGTCGTGTAGACGCGGTAGTGGAGGCCGCCGAAGTGGAGGCCGGTGACGAGGACGGACCAGAGTGCGACGCCGAACCACGCCGCCGTCGCGCGGTCGCCGCGCGGCACGTCGCGCCGGAGGCGCCCGACGAGCGTCCGCGGCCACGACCTGACGCGGCCGGGGGAACCCCGGCGCGAGACGGCGACGTACGTCGCGACGACGGCGAGGAGGAGGGACCCGACGCCGACGACGAGTCGCGAGGAGGTGTGCGGAAGCGAGGACATCTCACCGAAACGAACTCTCAGTCGATTAAATCTCTTGTGTTCGTCACCGGCGGCGGCGAGGGGAGAGGACAGTGGTGTCAGTTACTGATAGTACCCATTTATCGTGAGATGAGTTCACTATGTACACGATGCGAGCAGCAACCTATCACGACAGGAGAGACATCCGCGTCGAGGACGTCGACCGCGGGACGGTCGGTGCGGGCGAGGTCCGCGTCGACGTCGACGCCTGCGGAATCTGCGGGTCCGACCTGCACGAGTACACGGCGGGGCCGATATTTGTCCCCGCGGACGAACCGCACCCCGTCTCCGGCGAGACGGCGCCGATTCGCATGGGACACGAGTTCAGCGGCCTCGTCTCCGAAGTCGGCGACGGCGTGACGACGCTCCGGGAGGGAGACGCCGTCGCAATCAACCCGATTCTGTGCTGCGGGGAGTGTCGTCAGTGTCGGAGCGGGAATTACCACATCTGCGATTCCATCGGGTTCCTCGGCCTCTCCGGCGGCAACGGCGGGTTCGCCGAGAGCGTCGTCGTCGACGCGGAGCAGGCGGTTCCCCTCGGTGACGACGTCCCCGTCGAGTACGGCGCGCTGGTCGAACCGCTGAGCGTCGCCCTCCACGCGGTCCGCCGGTCCGGCCTGCAGGCCGGCGACGCGGTGGCCGTCTTCGGGAGCGGTCCCATCGGACTGGCGGTGATCCAGTGTGCGAGGGCGGCCGGCGCCGGGACGATATTCGTCTCCGAACCGCGCGACGCCAGACGCGAACGCGCCGCCGACTGCGGCGCAGACGAGTTGATAGACCCGTCCGCGACGGACGCCGTCGAGTACGTCCGGTCGCACACCGACGGCGGCGTCGACGTCGCCTTCGAAGTCGCGGGCGCGAAGCCTCGTTCAACGACGCCGTCGAGAGCACGGTCCCGGGCGGCCGGACGACGGTCGTGAGCATCTGGGAGGAGGAGGTGAGCACGCACCTGAACAACCTCGTCCTCGGAGAGCGGACGCTGACCGGGACGCTCGCGTACCTCGGCGGCCCCCGGTCGGACGAGGAGTACGGCATGGTCATCGAGATGCTCGGGGACGGTCGGCTCGACCCCGAACCGTTCGTCACCGGTCGAATCGGGCTCGAATCGCTCGTCGAGGAGGGGTTCGACCGACTCGTCGACCCCGAGAGCGACCACGTGAAGATTCTCGTCAGGCCGAACGACTGAGGGTCACTCGACCCACGGTTCCACCGTCGCCTCGCCGAACAGTTCGCGCATCAGCGTGACGATGCTCTCGGGCGGGTACTGCCCGCGTTCGGTGACGATGGCGTCCACGTACCGCGGCGGCGTCACGTCGAACGCCGGGTTCAACACCGTCGGGTCGCCGATGTCCGCCGCCGTCTCGTCGTCTATCACCTCGCTCTCGTCGCGCATCTCGATGTCCACCGTGTGGCCCGTGAGCGTGTCGGGGTGGAGCTTGATGGTCTGGGCCGCGCAGACGATGGGCGTCCCCCGGTCGCGGGCGTGACCGCCAGTCCGCTGGTGCCGATCTTGTTTATCACCGACCCGTCGGCGGCGATGCTGTCCGCGCCGACGAGGACGTGGTTCACGTCGTTCAGATAGCGGCGCGCCGCCGAGTCGACGATTAGCGTCACGTCCACGCCCATCTCGTC